>CAYUBE010000005.1:0-37381 GCA_964442965.1 uncultured Candidatus Saccharibacteria bacterium | reverse complement strand
TATATTTGCAGGAACCTAACTCCCGAGGAGTCTCATATGTGCTGGACCAGTACAAAGGCTTGACAAATCGCCTAAGCTTCTGTTACAATGCCATCGTATGAGTGCGAGTATACCTTAGCGACGACGTCGATTGAGGCATATCCCACACGATTCTGTTTGGCCAGAAGCCCCCGCAAGGGGGTTTTTGGTTGCTATTCTTCTGCGGCAGTCTTTGATAAAATAATCAAGGAGTCCAAAGGGCCGCGAGTTTGAGCACTCATTCAACATCAAACAGAATTGGAGGTCACCACTCGCGGCCCTTTGGACTTTTTCCCTGATCCAGCACGTGCCTATGCCGGTCTTTATTCTCATATTCTTAAGAATATGAGAATAAAGACCGGAGGGCCTCTCTGGGAATAAGGCCCTGTTGGTGTTAGAATCTGGGCATGGTTCGAAAATTCAAGGAAAACATTTCTCTCGCGAAGTTCGCCAATTATAGGATCGGCGGCCCTGCGCGATTTTTTTTTGAAGCAAAAACCGAAGCCGATATCGGATGGGCAATTGCGGAAGCAAAAATCCGCAGAATCCCCTGCTTCGTGCTCGGTGGCGGAACTAATCTTCTGATAAGCGATTCTGGATTCGATGGCTTGGTTCTCAAAGTAAACATCGGCACCATCACCGCAAAGAGAAATCTCCTCGTAGTAGGCGCCGGAATTTCCATGACGAAGCTCACGGCCTTCGCGGCAAAAAGTTCCCTGACCGGACTTGACTGGGCGGGCGGGCTGCCGGGAACTTTGGGTGGCGCAATCCGCGGCAATGCCGGATGCTTCGGCGGGGAGATAAAAGACAATATAAAGACCGTACGGAGCTTTCATATAAAAACCATGCAACCCATCATGCGTAACGCGGCACAATGTCGCTTTGGCTATCGCACGAGCATTTTCAAACAATGCCCCGGAGAAATAATTCTCGAAGCAACTTTTCGCATGAAAAAAGGGAATGCCGTAGAAATAGCTGCAACGCTCCACAAGGAAAGAAAATGGCGCAAAGCGCATCATCCGCTCGAATATCCAAACGCCGGAAGCGTTTTTAAAAATGTTCCTCTTTCGCAGATCCTCAAACCGCACAGCAAAGAATATCGCGATGCCGTTAAAAACGGGACGGTCCAGTATCGTGGTTCGTCATTCTCCGTGAAGACCGATCCGATTCCCGTGGTTGCGGCGGCAAAGCTCATCGGAGAAAGCGGTCTCGCCGGAGCACGGCATGGCGGCGCCATGATTTCACCGAAACATACGAATTTCATCGTAAATACCGGCTGCGCGACAGCACATGACGTTCTTGCGCTGATAAACCTTGCGCAGGAAAAAGTCTACCGGAGGTTTGCCGTTCATCTCGAACCGGAGATCCAGATCGTTGGGTCTATAAACGTCCTTCCGAAACTGTGCTACCATGAGGAAAAATAATCCAACAACCATGAACCTTACCGTTAAGATCAAAAAAGGCGTCGACTCGAGCCCCGCGCTCGAAGCTTATCTTCAGAAAAAATTTTCCCAGCTTGAGAAATTAGTCGTGGCGATCGCAAAAACCAACTCCGCGGGACTCAGTGTCGAAATTGAACGCACGACCAATCACCATCGAAAGGGCCCTGTTTACCGCGCCGTCGCAAAACTCCATCTGGCAAAAATAACACTCCGCGCCGAGGAGCAGGCTGACGATATGTATATCGCAATTGATGCGGCAAAAGATACACTCCGCGAAGAAATCGAAAAATATAAAGACAAGAATATAGTGCAATAATGTCGTGGTGTCATGATGTCTGGCGTCTTGGACATCACTCATGTCAGCACTGCAACACCACGGCACTAAATCAATTTCAATTTCATGGACCCGGAAGAACTAACGCTCGAGATTTTCCTTCGCGACCGCATGAAGGACAAGGGCATATCGCTGAAAAGGCTCTCCGACCTGAGCGGCATTTCGATCAACCACATCGAGAACATGCTGCGCGGCGATTTCGAGCATGTCCCGCCGACACCCTATTTCCGTGGCTACCTCATCCGCCTCGGCGAAATATTGAATTTCGACGGCGAGGCATGGTGGGAGAAAATAAAGAAAGATGACGACGTGAAAAAATCCGGTCCCGCAGATTCTCTCCCTAGAAACCGCTTCACGCGCGAATCCCCCGCAAGGATCATCGGTATCGCGGCCGCAATCCTTGTCCTCCTGGTCATGTTCGGTTTCGCATTGCCGCATATTCTCGGGAAACCGACTGTTTCCATCGTATTGCCCCAAGGCAACCCCTACGTAACCACCTCGGACAGCGTCGTGATCCAGGGCTCCGCAGAAAACACCGATTCGCTTCTGGTAAACGGAGACGATGCGACGATCTCGAGCAACGGCTCATGGCAAAAAAACGTTCTTCTCCAAGAAGGCATGAACACTTTCGACATCTCCGCAAAAAAATTTCTCGGCGGCACGACGGATATCATTGAGCAAATAATCTACAACCCGCCCGCAACCGCTTCTTCCTCCCCTTCTTCCATAACAGTTTCCTCATCTACTGAATCAGCTTCGACAACAATCCAGTAGCTCAGGAAAGGCACCATGCTCAAAAACCACAATATTTATTGGGGGTTTTTGAGTATTTGACAAATATTTATATATATGCTACTCTGAAATCAGAAAATTAAGAACTGAATAGCGGGGACTTTTCCTTGAAAGAAATTAATTAGTTCTCTAAGCGCACTGTCGTATGAATGCTCTTAGAGAACTAATTAACAATTTCTTTCATTAAAAAATAGGTGAACTCATGAAATCTTTGTCCTTAGTTCTGTTGTCGTTATCAGTAATGGTATGTCTAATGGCATGCAACTCAAAAACAACGACGGTGCCGTCCAAAAATATATTCCCAGATCTAAATAAGGAGGATGTGTGTATAAAATATACACACGGGGGAAATGATTTTTATTTAGTACGTCTGCAAAAATCAAATTTTATCAATCTGAGGTTGTTTCTTCCAAAAAACAACGAGTTTGATTTCTCTGATTTATTAAGGACGGAAGTCGAGAGATTAACCGCAAAAAAGGGGGTTATCAGGTTAAACTCAGATGTCAAATTTTCCTATGGCGGCGGGCATCATTTTCTTACCAATCAGATAGTAATATTTGGAGGAAATAATGAATATGCAACCCTGCCTTTTGCCTACATGGCAGGTGATTCTAAAAGTGGGATGGTAATGACCAGAGGAATGATATATCCTCCCTATGTCAGTACTACGCCAGGAAGAATCTGGATCAATGACCACGAAATCTTCCCGTAATCACAGATTTAATTATAAGCTGTTTCTCAACTATTCAAGAAACAGCTTTTTTATTTTTTTCTAAATGAAAATATTCTCAAGAAGACCACGTGGAGGGCGTTCGTTTTGAGCGACCTAAGCGGAGGCAAGCTAAAAATCCATGAGCGAATTAAATTTTTCAAACCCCCCGTCTTATTGAAACAAGAGAAAAAAATAGTGGAGGGTTTCTTTTTCGAAAGATTAATCCTAGAGGTCCCAATTATGCCATTCTGAGGGGTTCGTCTTCGCATACCCTCAGAATGGCATAATTGGGACCGACTCATCTTTCAAAAAACTGGGAACCCGAAACCTTTAATATTTTTTTAATCTCCCCTCTGGTATAATGAGACTATGAAAAACAATAAAAAGGCAAAACCAGCGGGTACGGCGGGCAAAGAAAAAAATATACCAACCAAGGAAGTGAGCGATAAACAGCTTGATAATCTCCTTTCCTCGCTTCAGGAGAAGTTCGGCGAGGGGTCTATTATGCGCCTCGGCGAGGTAAGCAAGGTAGACGTCGCCGTCGTGCCCACTGGCTCATTTTCGCTTGATTTGGCCCTTGGCGTGGGCGGACTGCCTCGCGGACGGGTTATTGAGATATTCGGCCCGGAATCGAGCGGGAAGACGACCCTGGCATTAAACGTGGTCGCCCAAGCCCAAAAGATGGGCGGCAAAGCTGCCTTCATTGACGCAGAGCACGCGATGGACCCGGAATATGCCGCAAAGCTTGGCGTAGACGTAAATGAACTTCTCATCTCCCAACCGGACAGCGGCGAGGAAGCTCTGAATATCCTGGAAAGCTTGGTGCGCTCGGGCATGATCTCCGTTGTGGTTGTCGATTCCGTGGCAGCTCTCACGCCGAAAGCGGAGCTCGAGGGCGAAATGGGCGAACAGCATGTCGGCCGCCAGGCGCGCATGATGGGCCAAGCCTTGCGCAAGCTCACGGCAATCGCGTCGCAAACGCAGACGATGGTCATTTTCATCAACCAGCTCCGCATGAAGATCGGCGTGATGTTCGGCAATCCGGAAACGACGCCGGGCGGACGGGCGCTTCCCTTCGCCGCTTCGGTCCGCATCGATATCCGCCGCATCGCGCAAGTGAAGAAAGGAGAAAACATCATCGGCAACCGCGTAAAAGCGAAAGTGGTGAAAAACAAAGTTGCGGCGCCGTTCAAATTCGCGGAATTCGATATTCTTTTCAATCAGGGAATCTCTTATGAAAGCGACGTGTTAAATGCCGCCGTCACGCACGGTGTCGTCAAAAAAGCCGGTGCAAGCTTTTCGTTCGAAGGCGAAAAGCTTGGCGTTGGTTTTGATAATGCGCGCCTGAAATTGAAAGAGGACAAAAAACTGATCGGCGACATCAAAAAGAAAATCATCGAATCAATCGAAAAAGGAGAAGGGGGCGGAAAAGAAGACGAACCGGGCGAGGAGAGCGAAGGTTAAATATTACCTGATCCTGACCTTGGTTCGACCATTCTCACCACAAGTCGCAGGAATGACCGCGCTAAGCGCGGTCATTTTTTCAGCACCAGTTGATTTACGAAGTAAACGGCGATGGCAACGACGATGGCAAAAAGCACGATGATGGCGACGGTCGTTATGAGTCCGGTAATGCTCTTTTTTTTCTCCTCTGCCGTCGCAATCTTTACATTCTGATAGCGCGGCAAACCACCACCGCTCGTCGCAACCGAAGCGAGATCCGATTTCAGCGTCCGGACCTTCACCTCTTCCGAAGGCGGCGGTGCGGTGGGCAAAACCTGGGGAGCATTCTGAAAGTCGACCATAGGAATATTTTAGCACATGTCATTCTGAGCGCGAGCGAAGAATCCTTTCTTTACCGCTATCCGGAAAAGATTCTTCACTTCGTTCAGAATGACAAAAATATAATTTTTATTCCGCGAGCTGTTTTATAGAGAGCCGGAGCTTGTCGCCTTCGGCGCTGATCACTTTCGCGCGAACGAAGTCGCCCATCTTTACAACATCCTCGACGTTTTTCACAAAACCGTTTTTCAGCTCGGAAACGTGGATCATGCCGTCCTTTCCGCCGCCAAGATCAATGATCGCTCCGAATTCAAGAATCTTTACCACGTTGCCCTCAACAATATCACCAACCTTGAACTCGCGCGTCAACCCTTCGATCTCCGCCGCGGCTGCTTCCACTTTCGCATGATCGATGCCCGAGACAAAGACGCCGCCATCCTCTTCAACATCAATTCCCGAAAGCGCATATCTCTCGATCAGGCCATTGATCGTCTTGCCGCCAGGACCGATGAGAAGCCCGATTTTATCAACAGGAATCTTGAGCTGCTTGATAGCGGGAACAAACGGCGAAAGTTCCTTGCGATGCTCGGGAAGCGTCGCCGTGAGCACTTTCAGAATTTCGAGGCGCGCTTTCCGTGTCTGTTCGAATGCCTTTTCGAGAATTTCTATCGTGAGACCATCTACCTTCACGTCCATCTGCATGCCGGTCACACCATCCACCGTTCCCGCAACTTTCAAATCCATATCGCCGTGATGATCTTCCGGACCTTGGATGTCGGTCAGAACTTTATAATTATTCACATCAGCTTGCCCTGAGCTCGCCGAACGGGCCATCATGAGTCCCATCGCGACGCCAGCCGCCGGTTTCTTGAGCGGCACGCCGGCATCCATCATCGAAAGAGCTGCTGCGCAGATCGTCGCCTGCGAGGACGAGCCGTTTGATGACATGATTTCGGAAACGACGCGGATTGTATACGGAAATTCCTCTTTGGTCGGGATCAAACGTTCGAGCGATTTGCGCGCAAGATTCCCGTGGCCGATCTCGCGCCGCCCAGGGCCGCGGAAATTGCCGACCTCGCCTACCGAAAACGGCGGGAAGTTATAGTGGAGCATGAAGCGGCGTTTGCCCTGCGTTTCCATCGTTTCGATGAGCTGTTCCGCTCCCGGCGCGGCTAAAGTCGTTACAGCCAAGGCCTGGGTGTTACCGCGGCGGAAAAGTGCCGATCCATGCGTTCGCGAAAAGAGTCCGACCTCCGCGTCGAGTGGGCGCAACTCATCAAGCTTCCGCCCGTCGGGACGGCGTTCTTTCTCTAAAACATTTTTATGCACGAGGTCATTGATCGCACCCTCGAAGAGGAAATCAGCCGCTTTCCAATTCACTTTTTTGCCCTGGTCCTCGAATGTTTCCTTGATGTGCAGATTGAGCGCGGTCTTTAATTTGCCGATCTCACTCTGCTGTTCCATCTTGCTCGGATGGTAAACCGCAGCTTCGAGTTTATCTGCGATGAACGTTGCGACGGCTGTCTTGAGTTCCGCATCGGGTTCGGCAAGCGCAACATTCGCCTTCTCCTTGCCAATCTCCTTCTGGATCTTTTCCTGAAAACCGATGAGTTGATTAATTGACTCTTGCGCCATCTTGAATCCGGCGACCACGTCTTTTTCCTGCGCGTCGAGACCGCCCAGTTCGATCATATTGATCCTGTCCTTCGAACCGGAAACGAACGCATCGAAAATCGGCGGATTGGCCGCGACATAAGAGCTGTCAGGATTTATTTTATAACCGTCCGCCCATTGCGCGATGCGGATACCCGCAACCGGCCCATTCCACGGAATATCCGAAATGAGAAGCGCGGTCGAAGCGCCGAGCAAGCCCACGAACTCCGGATCGTTTTCGTCATCGATCTGGAGCACGGTTACCACGACCTGAATGTCACGGCGCATGCGGTCGTTGAAAAGCGGCCGGATCGTGCGGTCGACGAGACGGCCTGCCAGCACGGCTTCCTCCGAAGCTCTTCCTTCGCGCCGCACGTAGCGGCTGCCGATGATTTTCCCTGCTGCATAGAATCGTTCTTCATAATCCACTTTGAGCGGCATGTAATCCATATCCACGTCTCTCCGGCCCATGACCGCAGTCGCGAGCACCACCGTCTCGCCGTATTTTGCGAGGACCGCCGCGTTCGCCTGCTCGGCGAGCTCGGAGACCTCGATCGTCAATTTCTTTCCTGCAATATCAACCGAAAATTCTTTTTTATTTCTCATATTATTTTAATTTGCCGCTGTCATCCCGAACTTTAGGCACCTGTCATCCTGAGCGAAGCGAAGGATCTTTTCTTAAACCCTCCGAAAAGATTCCTCGCGCAGCTCGGAATGACATATTCACAAAGCTCGAAATGACAACAACGGTTTTATTTTTATTTATTTCCTCGTCCTCATCCTCATGATCGCCCGCGGCACGTCTTCGATGCTGATAAACCTGTCAGCGGCTTCCTGCAGCTTCGATGACGCGCTGCGCCGAAACGCGGCAACCTCCACGACCCGGCCATTCCCCCACTTCAGATAATCGACGAGCGGGATAAAGTCGCCATCGCCCGTGACGAGGATGATAACGTCGAGGAACGATGACATCCTGATCGCGTCAACCGCCATGCCGACATCCCAATCTGCTTTCTTTGCGCCGTCTGCCCACACCTGCAAATCCTTCATACGAAGCTCGAGTCCCGCCTTTTCGAGCGCGCCGAAGAACGAGCTTTCGGCGGAAGCCTCGTCCGCAATGTTCTGGTTCGGCCGCTGCAAGCGAGCCTCGTTATGGACGGGCCGCGTCGCGGGAATATCGACGATCCCCTCGCTCTTCACGACATACGCCATCGCACGGATAAGCTGCCGTCCGCCCACGAGATGCTTGATGAGCTCCTCATAGTTAACGCGACCGTGATAGATATTTTTCGCGGAATGATAAAGATTCTGCACGTCGACAAAAATGCCGACGCGCTGATTAGGATACTGTACGGGAGGCCGCATGAATTTTGATGACTCGCTACCACTTACGAAGCGGACTGTCACCTCGCCTGCCTCGCTTGCCTTCACGTAGCTTCGGCGTAGTGAGGCCGAAGTTCCGTATTGCGGAACGAAGGCGGGAGCTCTGGAAAATAATGCAGGCGGAGATTCAGGATTTAAGGTTCAAGGATCGCCGAATCCTTCAGTCCTAAATCATGAATCCTCCCCTCAATATCTTACAAAACTTCCGCCGCCGCATACTGCTTTGGCGGGACAAGCGGAATGACAACATCCCGCTTCCTGTTTTTAGAGATGTACGACTATGATTATCTCTTGAGGTCCAATTTCTTGATGACTTTTTCGTAGGACGACGGTTCCTTTTTCTTGAGGTACGCCAACAGCTTCCTGCGTCCCGAAACCATTTTAAGGAGTCCCCGGCGCGAGTGGTTATCTTTCGGATTCTTCTTCAAATGAGCCGCAAGCTCGTCGATCTGGCGCGAAAGGAGTGCAACCTGAACCTCGGCCGAACCCGTGTCCTTTTCGTGCTTCTGGAATTCTCCCGCCACGCGGGCCTTCACTCGTTTCGTAAGCATAGACCCATGATACATGATATTGCCCGAAAAAGCAACTTCATTTCCGCATACAGGAACTAAAGAAGGCAAAAGACCCATCAATTGATGAGTCCTTTGTGAATCCAAGCGCAATGCCTGAAACCCGGATCGCTACCCTTATTTGAAGGGTAGCAAGTTCAAAGTTTATGTCAAACATTGCTTAATCTTTTTTTAATCTTGAATATCTAATAATGAATCCGTGGTGGGGACGGCTTGGCGCTGGTGCCGAATTGCCATCCGGCATCCAAGGGATCCGAATCCCCTCGTCTCCACCATCCCCGCAAGGGGATTAAAAAATCATTAAATTTTATTTGACAGGGATTTTGTCTTTGCTAAAGTTGAAGTACCGGATGGCAATTCGGGGTCCAGCACCAAGTTGGATCAACACAAAAGACCCAGCAATGGGTCTTTTGTGTTACTGATTTTGTCAATTTTTAACAGCTAAATATAAGTTCTAAATCCCGAAAGTCCGTTTGGCGTTCTCGCGGATCTGCGTGGCCATTTCGTCCACGGAAACATTTTTCAGTTCGGCGAGTTTTTTTACAACCTCGATGACGTACGCGGGTTCGTTCCGCTTGCCACGATATAATACTGGCGCGACGTAGGGTGCGTCGGTTTCTGAAAGGATTTTCTCGATTGGGATCATGCGGACGAGTTGATGATACTGATTTTCCGTCTCCCCTTTCCGTGGTGGGAATGTGATCGCGCCGCCGAATGTGAAGGAAAAACCTAGGTCGAGAAACGCCCGAGCGTTTTCGACGCTTCCGGCGAAAAAATGAATAATGCCAGGAGACGGAGCTATGAGCGATTGGCGATTAGCGATTAGCATATCGATCAAATCACTGAATGCCTCTCTGCAATGGATCATTAATGGTTTTTTAATCTCCGCCGCGAGCGCAATCTGCGCCACAAACGCATCCTTCTGTTTCTGGATTTGCATATCCCGTGGCTCGTCCTCGTTGAAGTGAAAATAATCCAGGCCACACTCCCCGATTGCGACGGTTTTCGGGTGCGACGCCAGCTCGCGGTAATAATCCGCATCAAAAATTTCGCCACGCGAGGTAAAACCCTTTGCGGCTTCCCCGCCACCGAGCTCGTCCGCATCATGGAATGACTTTGACGTATGCACAGGATGTAAGCCGACCACGGCGAAAACATGTTCATATTTTTCCGCAAGCTCTACCGCGCAGCGGGAAGTATCTTTTTGTGTCCCGACGTTTACGAAACGCACGCCGGCGTTCTCTGCGCGCAAAATCACCGCTTCCCGATCTGTATCGTAAGCGGAAAACTGCACATGCGTATGAGCATCTAAAAATTCCATACTTGGATTTAAGAATCAAGATTTATGATCCAGGAATAATTTCTTTTTGAGTCAAAATTCCTAAATCTTGAATCAATTTCCTTCCGTCCCGTTCTCCTTCTTTTCTTCACCATCTCCATTGGTCGGTTCCGCAATACCTCCTAATTCGAATCTCTGCTTTTTCTCTTTTTCTTCCGTCGCCGCCTTACGAAGTCCCGCGCTTACGGCGTTATCAAACTTCAAGGCGACCACTTTCACGCGGCGGAGAAATTTCACCAAAAAACTATTGAATGCGGCGTCGATCTTTTCGGGAATCTCGGATTTTGCCCATCGGTCGAGAAAGCTCTCTTTCGTTTCCGGCTCCTCGGCGACGCGAGGCAAAGCACGCACCATGAGATACAGTACGGCCCCCAAAGAAAGCATGAGAAAAATGGTAAAGATGAACATCATGAAAAAAGTTATAGTGTTGTAATGTTCGAGTGCTCGAATAAGCAAATAAAACATTCCATCACTACAGCATTATAACACTACGACATTCCCTACGCCTCCATCCGCGAGAATTCTTTTACGGCAATCTTTTCGCCGGTTTTTGCGATGACTTCATTTACCAGATCTCCCACCGTTTTCGATTCGTCTTTAATGTACGGCTGAGCCAAGAGCTGTTCTACGTCCTTTGGAGCCGATGCCGCAATTTGCATGGTGAGCTCATGAGCCAATTCCTGGAACGGGTCGGAACGCACCACGAAATCCGTCTCTGCGCGGAGATTCAAAAGGACGCCGATGCGGCCGTTATGAAGATATGTCTGGATCAAGCCAGCTCCTGTTTCGCGGTCGGCGCGCTTCTCCGCTTTTGAAAATCCTTTTTCGCGAATAATGCCAACGGCCTTATCGAAATCGCCATTCGATTCCTGGAGGGCGCGATAACAATCCATAACGCCAGCACCCGTCGCTTCTCTCAATTTTTGAACTGCATCCGATGAATTTGTTTTCATTTTTCCGCTTTAACCTCTTGTGCTTTTGCGGCTGACCGTTCCGCGACGCCTTCCCGGATCGCTTTTTCAACATTAGCCAAAAACCATGCAACGCTCATTCTCGCCTTGTCGTTTCCCGGGACGAGATAGTCGATCACGTCCGGATCCGCATCCACGTTCGCCAAGGCGACGATCGGAATGCGTTTCACTTTTGCCTCCCTTACCGCCGTCGTATGCATATTCGGATCAATCACAACGAGAAAATCAGGTTCTCGAGGCATCGTTTCAAGCCCACCCATCAACTCTTCGAGACGCTTCACTTCGTGTTCCATCTCAAGCCGCTCTTTCTTGGTATATTTTTCAAGCATGCCCGACGCAAGGTCAGACCGAAGTTTTTTAAAATACTCAACGCGACGGGAGATGATCTTAAAGTTGGTCAGCGTGCCGCCGACCCAGCGAAGCGTAACATAAGGCAATGAAAATTCCTTGGCGATCTTTTCCACCGAGGCCTCGGCTGCGGGCGATGTCCCCACGAAAAGCGGCATGCCGCCATTCCGCACCTTCTCTTTTATAAAAGCAGTTGCCTTTTCAAGCCCTTCGTTGGTCTTATCGAGATTGATGATCTCAATACCGCCGCGATTCGCAAGAATGAATTTCCGCATCTTCGGATTCGTCTTGCTCTTTTTGCGGCCATAAAAAACGCCCGCCTCGATCATCTCGCGGGAAGCTTCGGCAGGATAAATATTCTCCTGTTTTTCGGTGAAAGTATCGTCTGACATATGAAGGAGAGTATAGCAGGTCATCTCCGTAAACGCAAGGATTCTGTATTGAAATTCGATGTCGATAAAAATCTCTTCCGCAATGCCAGGTCGTTGCGAAAAATCTGAAAATTCGGTATGCTCACGACGTAAAGTATTGCCGCCATCGTCCCTGACTGTCGCAGGCAGGTAACGGTTAGGCCCTTTTCTTCCGAAGGAGGATCCGCCTCCGGCGGACACGGCGTAAATTATGTACTATCTTTATATCCTCAAAAGTTTGGTGGCAGCACGACATTACATCGGGATCGCCGGAAACATAGAAAATCGACTTGCCAAACACAACTCGGGGAGCGTAAGATCTACGAAGGCATATCGGCCATGGCAGTTGATTTATACCGAAAGTTTTGTTGACAAAACAGCCGCGAGAAAAAGAGAAATCTTTTTCAAAAAGACAAGCAAAGCCCGAAAAGAATTGCTTGATAGAATAGATGAGGCCTCATCGTCTAACGGTTAGGACGACGCCCTTTCACGGCGTAAATAGGGGTTCGATTCCCCTTGAGGCTACAAATAGGACACCGCCCTTTTCCTCCGGAGGAGGATCCGCCTCCGGCGGACACGGCGTAAATTCGGGTTCGATTCCCGGTGGCGGTACCGAGGTTGACTATATAGTCAACAGAGATCAGCTCTAGAAAAGGGCTGTTTTTGCTTTGAATACCGCGCCAATTTTGTTATTGACAAGAATTGGAAAGTATGCTACAGTCTTGTCAGAACGTTGAGAAGTAAATATCGGATAGAAACATGAACTTGGTGAAAGCGCAGAGGATACAATATTTTTTGCGTCTCCTGTGCTTTTACCAAGGAAAACCACGCGTGAGTACCCTCTCTGAAGTAATACGAATACAGGCTTGCCAGCCAGGAGGTCGCAATGGTAGATAGCTGACTGCGGGGAAAGTACCGATTTAAGTCCCAGTACAATTTCAAATCCCTAGCTGGGCAGGGTGGAATAAGTGAAATATGAAAGGTACATGTTGGAATGGCGATACAATTGCAACCAAGGGAACGTCAGCGTCCGAGGGACGAGGGATGTTCTCTGTTGAAAATTTAATTGCATTTCAGACCCATGGGTATTGTTCGCCCGATGGAAGTCATCACAGTAGCGGATGTAATTTAATATCCGCTCCGTATCTTCTTCAAGATGAAATTCAACTTGAAGAATTCGATAGAACCCATACCAACAAGTACGGAAGTGGGTCCTGCGATAAACAGGAAATTATCAACCTTCGTGACAGGTTCTGTCATGAATGGGAGGATAATTGGACTCACCCGTATTGGCTGAAATTCTTATGCACAGTTTTGGATGACAATAAGCCAAGACTGCCGCGGGAATTATGTCCACAACCTCGCATAGAGGAAGTGCGCAATAACCCCACGAAATTCTTGCACATATATCCGGTAGACAAGCCGGTATATGAAATAGCGGAGAGCTCCTCATCCTTTGAGGAAGCGATCGAGAAAATTTCTGATTTATTTAATACGTCTAAAAACCGTATTGAAGAATTAGAAAAAATAGCAGGAGAAAAAAGGGAAAAACTCGGCGTTAAATTTACCGAGGAGGGTATAGAAGCAAAAGCCCTCGAAGCGGAAAAAGCATCTAAAAGAGATGCGGAAGAGATTCGCCAACTTAAAGAATATATTGATGCTTTAAACAATAATCTCGCAATTGCGATGTTGTGGAAAGCACCATATTATTCTCGTCCCGGTAACAATCAAATACGAGGTGACGAGTCGGTAAAAGCTCCCTACCGCGGTGAATATGCGGGCGACAATGTCGGCACAGTTCGTGCTGAAAAGCTGCTTATATACCGCATTGCAAAAAAGGTAAAAACGTCTGTGGGGGTATACTGTGGGTCGTTTAGGGCCAGTGGGGTTGTCGATGTATTTGAGGAAGACGGTGAAATTACATATCGCCTAAACAGATACGAATCCTGGTGCAACTCTCAGCAATGGCACGAACAGCCACGGTACGACATCATTCGTTTTGAAATCGAGTCCGGCGAAGAGGGTTCGATGAAAGAATACAATGATGAAAAAAAGAAGCGCGCCACCGATCGGGAAGAGAAGTTCAAAAATCTCTCCCAAATAGTCAGTGAAAAATATGGAGAGAAAATTCTGAGTTTGGCTCTCCAGAAAAAAGGGAAGATTTTGGCGACTCTACAGGCTTTGACCGATTTTGATTCTGACGCCAATAGTGCCGAAAAAGCACTGAAGGCATCCTCAGAACCGAATGTCCTGAGAAATCTTTTTGCGATCATATCCATGAACATGGATAAGCAGAGAATCCGCAAGATCTCAGAGAAGGCCTTTGCATGGGCCTATCTGCAGGATGCAATTCCTGAAATTTCTTTTTCGGGGCACTTTGACCAAGCCATGGAGGCACTCAATCTCTATGTCTCTATGTGATAACAAGAAGCCGTAGACCAAAAGTTTACGGCTTCATTTTTTCTTATTTTCCGGAGCCGATCTGGAATTCGTGGAGCGAACGGTAGACGCCGTCCGGGATTTTTACGAGCTGCGCGTGATTCCCCTGCTCGACTATCTTGCCGCCTTTAAAGACAAGGATGTTGTCGGCCTCGCGAACGGTTGATAGCCGGTGGGCAATGATAAATGTCGTCCTGCCTTCCATAAGTTTCTTCAAGGATTCTTTTATGAAATGCTCTGACTTTGCGTCGAGTGCGGACGTTGGTTCGTCGAGGATCAGAATGTCAGGGTCGCGAAGGAATGCGCGGGCGAGAGCGATTCTCTGTTTCTGGCCAACGGAAAGCTTGATGCCACGCCAGCCGACGGTCTGCTTATATTTTTTCGGGAACAGTTCTATGAATTCGTGCGCGTGCGCTTCCTTTGACGCTACGATCATTTCCTTTCGCGACTTCCCCGCGTTGCCATAGCGGATGTTGTTCTCCACGGTATCATTGAAAAGCGCTGATTCCTGCGGAACGACGCCGATGCGGCTGCGATACGCCGCGAGGTCCATACGACGGACATCCGTGCCGTCAATCAGTATTTTTCCTTTTTGCGGAAAATAGAAAGCCGACAGGAGATCGATGATCGTCGTCTTGCCGACGCCGGATTCGCCGACGAGCGCTATTTTCTCTCCCGGCTTCGCGTGAAAAGAAATATCATTGAGCACCTGTTTGCCCTTGGGATACGCGAATGAAACATTTTCGAAGACGACATCTCCCGTGAGTTTCTTCGGAACAACGGCGTTCTTCGGCTTGTAGACTTCCGGCGGGGATGCAAGCATATCTTCCGCGCGCACGATCGCGACAAGGCCGTTCTGAATGGTCTGCCAATTCTGGCCGAGAATGACGAAGGGCCCCAAGATCATCGCCGCGTAGCCGTTGAATGCGACGAGGCCGCCCGGCGTGATAGTACCGTTCCGAACAAAGAATACCGATAGCACAAAGATGGAAAACTGCGTGAACGTAACGACCATTTTCTGCGCAAACGTAAGCCGCTGGAAAATCGTGTTCATATCAACCCAGAATTCCGCTGCGCGGTCGATGAAGTTCTTCCGGAGTTTTTTCTTTTCCAGTTTCTCCGTTGTCGCCTGCTTTACCTCTTTGAGATTACCAAGCATGTCCCCCGCGTCGCCGAAGGCGCGATTCCATGCGCGGTTCACCTTTTGTTGAAGTCCGGAGAGGGCGGGCACAGATCGCCAGAGAATGATCGCATAGATCACGATAGCAACGAGAAGGACCAAGGTTAGTTTTACGTTGATAACATAGGTGATGACAAGCGCGATCACGATGCTCAGGAAATTAGGCAAGAGTGTCAGGATTACATTCCCCACAATGTTGTCGAGCCAGTTCGCCGCGCGGCTGATCCGATCGCTCACGTCGCCCTGCTTCTGCGACGTATGGAACGAGAACGACATGTCGAGGAGCTTCCCGAAACCGCTCGCGACATATTCGGAATACAAGATCGTGCTCAGGCGATCGTTATGGTAGCCGGTCCACCAGCTCACAGTATTGCTCGCTACCTGGAGCAGGAACCAGATGACGATCAGACCGAAGATGGCACCGAGCGCGACGGCCGGATTTTTTGCGATAGCGACGATCGCATCAAAAATCTTTCCGGCAAAAAGCGGAACAAATGCCTGTGCGGCGGCGTTCACAATACCAAACGCGATCAATAAAAAAAGTATTTTTTTGTGCGGTTTCAGGTAACTTACGATAACCTTCATGCCGTCGAAAAATATTTTTCGCGTAAGGCTGGACTTCGGTTTCTTCGATTTTTTTATGAGTTGCATGGTATGCGCCATTTCAGTGGCGAAAGACACCTCTAAAACGTGCCGCGCGGACTTTGGTTACACTCCTTGCAAAATCACGCCGCCGCCGAGCATGATTTTTTCTTTATCACCCGCCTTCGCTCCTCTGGATCTTCGGCCCGCTTCGCCGGAGCGAAGGCGGGGCGAGCGAGGCAAGTAGAAGACCGCTGACTGACCTGGAGCGATGAATTTCTGGGGTTGATCAAAGGTAAGCAACCAAACATCTTTCTTCTTTCTTCTTTCTTCGTTCTCCCGAACCAAGATAGCCTTTGCAAGCGGCTGGCGATAGCGCACCCGTGCAAGAACTGGAACACCCTTACTTGTTAATTTAAACGAATTAGCAAATAAGGGATCTATAAAATGCAGGTCTGTCAATTTAACCTCCTTTTTGTAAAGCGCCGGATTCTCGTTACCTTCGGCGACCATCACTGTATTCGTCGCGGGATTTTTCCCCGCGACATAGAATGGCTTGCGCGCGATCGCGCCACTTTTGGGAAACTTAAAATCAGCATCGATATGCCGCTGGCCAATGGTATAAAATTCCGATCCGAAATGTTCGCCGACGGTTTCGCCGCTCGTCGTAATGAGCGCACCACGATGTTCGGGAATGTATTGTTTCAGAAAATCGAAAACGTCGACCATGCCCAAAAAGCATATCCCCTGCGAATCTTTTTTATCTGCCGTGGGCAATTTCGCCTTCCGCGCAATCTCGCGAACTTTGGGCTTTAGATAATCGCCGATCGGGAACAAGCAATACCGAAGTTGCTCTTCGGTAAGCGTCCAGAGGAAATAAGACTGGTCCTTATTTACATCCTTGGCAATTTCCAATTTCCAATTTCCAATTTCCAATTTTTTTCTTTCTTGTTTTTGTTGGGTATTGGATATTGGATATTGGATATTCGTTCGGCTCAGCCGAACGTAATGTCCGGTGGCGACATAGTCCGCACCCATCGCACGCGCCTTTTCAAAAAATAATCCGAACTTGATCTCCTTATTGCACATCACGTCGGGATTCGGCGTAATCCCCGCGCGATAGCCGTCCACCATATAATCCACGACCCGATTTTTATATTCTTCCTCAAAATCCCAAACATAGAACGGGATGCCGATATGTTCGGCGACGCGGCGTGCATCTTCCGCGTCGCGGTCCGCACAGCCATCGATGTTGTAACAACGCATAAAAATACCGACAACGTTATATCCCTGCTTCTGCAACAAGAAAGCCGCGACGGAGCTATCCACCCCTCCAGACATACCGACGAAAACGGTCTTGTGATTTCGAGCCATTGATTCAATCATCATACGTCATTCCCGCACAGGCGGGAATCTATCTTCCAAGTGAAAGACGGGTCCCCGACTTCCCGGGGACGACAGAAATTTTAGATTCCTCGCAAAGCTCGAAATGACCACTTTACACCCGTTCCACGTATTCCCCGGTCTGGGTATTAATGCGAATAGTTTCGCCTTCGTTCACAAAAAGCGGGACGTTCACCTTCGCGCCGCCCTCGATGGTCACGGTCTTGGTGCCACCCTGAGAAGTGTTGCCCCGGATTGCCGGAGGCGCCTCCGTCACCTTAAATTCCATTTTGATCGGAATATCTACTTTAATCACTTTATCGTCAAAAACCATCGTGGTCACCTTTGTGTTCGGCTTCAAAAACTTTCCCTGATTGCCAAGCAATTCTTCGTCGAGAACAAAACGATTTTTAGGATTGCCCTCGTCATGAAACCAATATTGCCCCTTGCTCTCGTAAATAAAAATGGCATTTTTTCTTTCGATCTCCGCTTCCTCGAAAAAATCGCTCGCCTGAAAATTACGGTCGAGAATCTTGCCCGTGATGAGATTGCGGATCTTCGTCTGGACAACAGCTTTGCGCTGCTGCATGCGCAAAAAATGGGTTTCCAAAACCTCGTAGGGCGCTCCGTCCATAATGAAAAGAATTCCTTTGGTGAGATCAGTATAAGCGAGTGACATGACAGTAAAATGTCATGCTGAGCCCCGCGAAGCATCTTTTCTTTCAAATTAAGAAAGGATTCTTCGGCTTCGCCTCAGAATGACCATGATTCCGACAAGCGAAATGATATATCAAAAGCCGCCGGTTTGCAACCGGCGGCTTTTGATCGTGGGTCTTTTTCTCGCGACAAGACGGCTCCAAAAAATTAATATTCTTCCTTTCGCTCGCCAGTGGGACGCGGACCGCCTGCATCGCCACCCTGTCCTCCGGAGGAAAAGCGAGGCTGATGCGTGCTGCCTTCTGGTTCTTCAATCTTCAGATTAACATGGGCGTTATTCTTCACGCCAACGATCTTCAGGAGCGAACGGATTGCCTTCGCGGTCGCGCCCTGGCGGCCAACCACCTGCCCCATATCCATCGCGTTCACGCGAAGCGAAAGCAAGACTCCCATCTCGTCGACTTTCCGATCAACTTTCACCTCTTCCGGATGATCGACAAGCGATTTCACCAGATATTCCAAAAATTCCTGATCTGCCGTAGGTGAATTTGCCATCTCAATATTTCGGGACCTTCGTTTCTTTGGATTCTCGACCTTTCGTTTCCATACCAAACAGGAATAAGTACGCTCATTATACGGTAACAGAAAACTTACAACAACCGCTCTTAAAAAAGTGGGGCCGCCGTTCCGGGAAACGGACAGCCCCGAGCAGTCAGGAGGGAGATCCCGGAAAAACTCCTTATTAGTTTATAACTATTTTTACTTATGTCAAATATGGCGGCGTTTCCTAAAACCTACTACTTGTTAACTTGCGCAAATTAACAAGTGGCAGGAAAATCGTCATTTTTTTAATATTTCACGGAAAATTTCCGGTGAAAGCTCGACGCGCGCCATGCTCTGCAAACGTTCTTTGCCGCGTTGCTGCTTTTTCCATAATTTCATCTTTCGCGTACGGTCGCCGCCATTTTTGCCGAAATTACCCAATTCTTTTTTCATCGCAGGGATCGTCTCGCGAGCGATGATGCGTCCCAGCGATCGCGCCTGGATCGCCTGGGAAAACTGTTCCTTCGGCAAAAGTTCCTTCAACCGCTCGACGGTCTTCCGTCCTTCATAATCGAGATCCTTTTTAGGTACGATGCGCGTCAATGCCGGAACAACCTCATTCACGATCAATATCTCCAACTTCTCAACTTCCGATTCCCGTTCACTCGCGATTTCGTAGGTAAACGAAGCATATCCCTGCGATGCGGATTTCAGGCGATCGTCGAAATCGCGGATCAGCTCGCGGAGCGGCATCAAGGCTTCGATCAAAAGATTTTCTCCGATCGTCTGCACGTGCGCCACTTCGATATCAAAGACGGTCTGCAAACTCAAGACCGAACTCAGATATTCCTTGGGAGCAAGGATTTCCAGAGCGACGATCGGCTCCCACACTTTTTCCGGCTTGTCCGGAAAATCCTGCGGCTGCTTGATAATCATCATCGCGCCCTTATCCTGTACCCGGTAAGCAATCGAGGGAAAGCTCGTCAAAAATTCAAGATTGTATTCGCTTTTCAGGCGGCTCGACGTTATCTCAAAATGAAGCTGGCCTAAAAAACCAACCTTCAGTCCTCTGCCCAAGGCATCGTTCGCGTCCGGCTCAAAAGAAAGCGCGGCGTCATTCAGGCGAAGTTTTTCAAATGCCCGCAGGAGATCGTCGAACTTGGTGGCACCATCGGGATAAAACGAAATGAAAACCACTGGTCCCGGTTCACGATAGCCCGCGAGCGCAAATTTTTTCTTGTCCCCTTGTGTCATGCGCTCTTCACTGTGTGCCAAGAGCGTATCGCCTATTTTTACCAGCGCAGGATCTTTCAAACCGGTCGCGATATAACCGATCTCGCCATGTTCGATTTCGGGCGCAACTTGGAGGTCGGGAGAAAAATAACCTACTTCCTTCGGTTTGAACCGAGCTCCGGAAGCGATAAATTCCATGTCCTCCACCGTGAAGTAACCGTCGAACGATCGGACAAACGCAATGATGCCCTTATGGTCGTCGTAGAGCGAATCGAAAACAAGCGCACGGGAGGCATCCTTGATTTCCAACCCCATATCTCTTTTTTTATTCGGTGGCGGAACTATCCGAACAACGGCATCGAGCAATTCTTTTGCTCCCTCGCCGGTTTTCGCAGAAATCCGAAAAATGCTTTCCTTCGGAACGCCGAGAAGCTCCGAGGTTGAATCGATGATATCGTCAATGTGCGACGCAGCAAGATCGATCTTATTCACGGCAGGAATGATGGCAAGCCCCGCCTTCTGCGCCGCCCGGAGATTCGAGAGCGTCTGCGCCTGAATGCCCTTCGTGCCATCGATCAAAAGTATCGCCCCCTCGACGGCTGCAAGCGCGCGGGAAACCTCATAAGAAAAATCCGAGTGTCCGGGAGTATCGATCAGATTCAAGACATATTTCGAATTTGAAGAATTGCGGATTGCGGATTGCGGATTACTATTCGCGATTCGTAATTCGTCATTCGTAATCTCATAATTCATCCTCACCGGTGCCATCTTAATCGTAATTCCCCGTTCCCGTTCCAAGGGCAACCGATCAAGATATTGCGCGCGCATCGAGCGTTCCGGCACCGTACCCGTGATCTCCAAAAACCGGTCGGCCAAGGTCGATTTGCCCGAATCAATATGGGCAATGATGACGAAATTGCGGATATTTTCCATATGCGAATAGCATAGCGTACGAGGACTTATCTGTCATTTTTTGGTTCTCGCCCAACATCAATCATTTAATATAGTTTTAATCTTTCATCTGGTACGATAATTTCATGAAAACAAAAATAATTGTCGGAAATAACTCGGCGGCATATACTGAGGTCATGCCAAAACAAATCTATACCGGTGTATTCACCAAAAAAGGACGATGGACCCTCGCGTGGATCGAAGAAATTCCGGGCGTAAACGCGCAGGGCCGGAACTTTGAAGAAGCGAAAGAAAATCTTCACGAGGCGTTATCGCTCATCCTTGAAGAAAATCGGCTCATCTCCGGGCGCCGCAACACAAAAGCACGGCGTGAGAAAATTATCATCGTGACCTCGTAGAGCATGAAGCGTACCAAGTTGATCCGTCATCTTGCTTTGAACGGTTGTTTTCTGTCCCGTGAAGGCGCACGGCATTCCGTTTTCCATAACCCACAAAATGATAGAACTTCCACCGTGCCACGGCATTCGGAAGTTCCTGATCTGCTAACAGAGAAAATCTGCAAAGATCTAGGAATCCCCAGGGCAAAAAAATGAAACGGCTATGATTTTTATATCTTCTCGAGCGTCAGATCTACAATCATCCGGCCGGGAAGATCGTCTGATTGATAGGTCCACGACGGCAAGTTAGTTTCGGCGAATTGATAGCCAAGCGGTGCGTCGACTTCGAAAGAATAGGTGCGATTGGTACCGGCTTGCTTTTCAAAGACAAACTGGTAAACGACGCCGGAAGCAGGCGGGACAAAGGCCTGATGGGTATAACCGAATGACAATTGCGCCGATGAACCAGCCTTCACAACCGACCACGTCGCAAAGACCATTTTACCGTCCTCTTGGTGCTCCGCCACGGCGGGATAGCTAAAGAGCGCCTGCGTGCTCGACTCGATGCCCAGAACCAGAGGATCGGTCGAATAGCCGCTTGCCCTGTAATTAACCTTCGGATAGATCTTTTCCTGCAAGCCGCCGCTCTCATTCGTGAGCGAGCTGTCCGGCGGCGTGAATATCTGGAAATAAACTTGATTCTGTGTTTTATACCACCAGTAGGGACTCGTATTGCCGTTATGTTTCCGATTAATCGTCAAGCTATCAGTGAGCGTCCCATCGGCACCTATCTGGCTGATCCACGTCACCTTCTCGGCGACCGAAAGATCGGACTTTCCGCCGTTCACGTTTGCATCGACGAGTGCGAGATAATCGCCATTGAAATTCTGCGGCAGGGCGTAGACATCACCGCCGGCGCCATATGATTCGAGGAAACTCTCTATATTCGGATCGCTCGCATAAGCCATGACATCCTTCTTAGCCACCCAATCCGACGCCATAGTGACGATGCTCTGCCGATCCGCATCGGTCGAAGACGCGAGTTGCGCGGAAATCCTGGTCATCAGATCGCGGAGCACCTGTTTAGGATAGGTCGCCGAGGATGCCTGCCCCGCCTGCACAATCTTCTGAATCTGCACCAGAAAATTATCCGAAGTGAATGTCGTTTTAGTGCTCGAAACCGTGATCGGACCGGTCACCGAGAGCAAGTCCTGTACCACCTTCGGCGACACCGCGATCGCTGCGTCGAAATAAGGAGCGGATGGCATGGTAGTGCTGGAATGTTCAAATGTTGTGGTGGCAGCCGTTGCGTCGGCATAAAGATTCGACTCATTGAAGAACGCCATCGTCTCCGATGCCGAGGTCGGAAAATCAAAAAACCAATTGGCGTCCGCCGGCCGCCAACGCGACACCTCGAGCTGGAGCGGCTTCGGCGGGACGACGTTTCGCGCGAAGGCAGTGTCGACATCTGCAATATCATGCACCGAAATATTGGTGATGGTGCCGCTCGCGGCCGTAACGTCTGCATAGCTTCCAAGCAAACCACCGGCTGGCCGTATTTCCGACGGATTCTGCAGCATCACGAGAATATGATGCGGCGAGGGTGCTGATAGCCACGGAATAAAAGCATCAAGAAATTTTTGGGTGCCCTCCGACTGGGTCTGAAGCGCAAGATAGCTGTTCCCTTCTCCCAGCAAATTGCCGAAGGATGGTACGGAGGAAAGCTCATTGCCGTCGGAAGCAATGGCAGCGAGCGTGGCGCGCAAGCTCTTAAGATGGGAAATAAAATCGGAACCCGCCGCGCCGGACCACAGCTTAAAAGCATCACCTTCAAGCGCCGTCACCTCCTCCGACAGCGCAGCGAATTGTTTCGTCGCGTCCGTGAAAGCCGTGACGGTTCCGACACTCCCCCTAAAGAGAAATCCCAGCCAATTTACAAAGGGCGTAAGTCCGTCCGTATTCTCGGACAGCGAGGAAAACTGCCGCGCCGCAAGCGACGGATCCCCGTTCTCCAGGTCGGAGACGCCGGCGCGGAACAAGCTGGCGCGCGAGGAAATCTCGTTCGAGACGTTCCGCCTCAGAACAAAAAAAGAAATAATAAATCCGAGCATAAAGAGAGCCAGAATTCCGACGATGCCCCACCAGATGCTCCGTGGCAGGCGTGGCTCTTTTTCGTCAACTTCCTCTCGCTTCATAACGGTAGCCGGCGAAAGGTTTTTGAAAAATCCCTTCCTGGGAGGTTTTATTTCCCTCACCTTCTTCGGTGGCAAGGGAATCGGTGTCTCTTTTTCCTTATGGCGACGCATATGCTTCATCTTAAAACTCATCCGGGAAATAGGCTAGGGGGCAAAAACCTTTTCGCCGATCTCCCTGCGGATATCGCATTTACGAACCGGCTTTTTTACGATAAGGTAATGGTATCGTGCATCCATCCCATGTGGCAGAAAATAAAATCTTTCCTTTCCGAGAATAAGACTTCGTCGCAGACGGTCGCAAAAAACACCGTTTGGCTTTCCATCTCAAACTTCGGGGGACGCATCATTAAGGCCGTCATCGTCATCTACGGCGCGCGCGTCCTCGGCGCCGCCGGTTACGGCGTCTTTTCATACGCCGTAACCCTGGCGGGATTTTTCACGCTCTTTGTTGATCCCGGCATCAACTCCGTCCTGATCCGCGAAGGAGCAAAAGCAACGCCCCAAGAACGAAAATCCCTCTTTTCAACGACGCTCATTATGAAGGCTGTCATGATCGCGGCAAGCGTCGTCATTGTCGTAACCATAGCTCCCCTCTTTTCCACGCTCCCTGGCGCGAAGATACTTCTCCCCTTGGTGGCCCTGATCATTATTTTTGACAGCACGCGGGAATTTCTTTCGTCGCTCTTCCGTGCCGAAGAAAAAATGCAATGGGATGCCGCCGCATTCCTTTCGACAAGCCTCGGCGTCGTCATCTTCGGATTTATCTTTTTAAAATTTGCGACGACGCCACTTGCATTCACGAGCGCCTACGTCGCCGGCACGGCAGTCGGTGCCTTAGTCGCGGTATGGCTCTTGCGGAAAAGTTTCGGAAAAATATTGTCCGGCGCGTCTGCGAAACGCATGATCGCCATTTTACAGACAGCATGGCCGTTCGCAATAACTGGCGCCCTGGGCGCGCTCCTCACCAATACCGATATTCTCGTCATCAGTTGGATGCGAAGCGCAGCGGAGGTCGGCATTTATGCAGCCGCAATCCGCATCGTCCAAGTGCTGTATATCGTCCCCTCGATCATCCAGTTGAGCACACTCCCTATTTTTGCGCGCCTCGCGAAACGTGATCCGGAAAAATTTCGGTTCGCGCTGGAGCGAACCGTCTCGCTCATCTTCCTGGTGGCCGTTCCGCTATCTCTCGGCGGCGCGATCCTTGGAGGCGGCATCATGCGGCTCGTCTTCGGTTCGGCATACACCACTGGCGGAGTCGCTTTTTCGATCCTTATGCTGACGCTTTCTTTTGACTACGCCGGAGGCGTCATCGCAAACGCCATCTTCGCCTACGATCATCAGAAAAGTTTGATCATCTCTTCCGCCATCGGCGGCTTCGGAAATGTCCTCTTCGATCTTCTCCTCATTCCCCGCTGGGGCATCGCAGGTTCAGCGGTCGCCACGCTCATCGCACAGATACTCAGCAACTCCTATTTGTGGTACGCCATGAATAAGCTGAACCGATTCCATATCCTTCCACGCCTGAGAAAAATTGTTGTTGCAGGAGCCCTGATGGCAGCCGTAACCGCCTTGCTTTCCTCCGCGGGCATAAACATCATCCTCAATATCATCATCTCCGGCATTGCTTATGGTGCGGCTCTTCTCTTTTTCAAAGAATCTCTGCTCTCCGAGATAAAAAAGATCACGGGGCTCGGTGCCGTGGAGATGGAAGCATAGAAAGTGAATTCCCGGGTTGAAGCGCGGGGATTTCACTTCAGGTGGAGCAAATCTCCCCTTAAACTCTTTGTTCATCCAATTGAATGAACAAAGAGAACCTAGAACCTATCTCAAAAATACTCCGTCCGCGATCTTGGCTCATATGCATCATGGCAAGGCGCAAGGGCGAAGGCGTATCCGATGGATACGACGAGTCCGCAGCAACGCGGCCATGATGCATATAAGCCCGATCCCGAAGGGTTGCAGCCAATTCTGTCCGAGCGCGGCGTTGCTTCCTCGGAGCCGTAGCCCTGCTACTGTCTCCTCGTTGCGCCTTGCGTTCGGACAGAATTGGCTTGCAACGCGGGCTGGAGTATTTTTGAGATAGGTTCTAGTTCACATGGCTTTTTCGATATCCGCGACGGACGTGGATTTCGCATTCAACAACCGCAAGTTCTCCAGAACCGGCAGCATACTGCGCGCATCGATCAGGAAACTCTCGCGGGAATAACCCTTGAGATAATAGATTTCATTAAAAACAAGTGCAAATTCCTTCGTGCCGCACGCGAGCGCAAGGTGTGCAGGAAACGATTCGATCCCCACAAAAAATGCAGCTCCCTTCATGAGCGCTCCGAAATCAGGAATTGAAAGCGTGGTGAACACGAAAATATTCTCTTGCTCTGCAGGGAGGATCTGTCGGATATATTGCTCTTGATCCCTCATGCCCGTTATTGCCACGCGATATCCCTGCTTCACGATGCTTGCAATGAGTTCTTTCCAGTTATCGCCGCCCCACTGGCGATCCCTATCAAAAGAAACCGGCGAAATGACGGCATAAACTCCTTTTTCTGCCATGGGATTTTTTCCAAAATTGTAGAATTCCTCGTGAAAATCGGCTGAAGCCTTATCGATGCCAAGCGGCACCAAAAGATTCAGATAATTTTTCCATTCCTCCCCGTTAAGGTCATAGTCGGCCCAATAATCTGCAAGGAAGCTTTGTTCGGAAATATCAAAGGCGATCAGCGCGCGCCCCAACCGACGCCACGGGATATTCGAACTCGGCGGATAGGAACGCGTATTGATCACGGCGTCGTACCGCCGTGCGCGGAGCGCCCGCAGGGTCTCGCGATTTTTCTTTCTGATCTCACGAAAACCGCCGCTCCTACTTTTTTCCCGACCCAAAAGCGCGAGCAAAAAAACATCTTCCCAGAGATAGATGTTGGCAACATGCGGATTTTTTTCCAGAAGCACTTTTGTCTTGGGATTCACGAGATAATCGATCTCTATGTCGGGATATTTTTTCTTGATGATCGGCAAAAGAAATGTGGAAAAAAGCACATCGCCGAACTGGTCGATTTTTACGATCAATATCCGGCGCGGATTTTTTACGCCGGTCTTTCCTGTCCTCTTCCCGAAAAAGAGAATATCCCCTAACAGTTCGAATGGCCACTCGATGAGCAGATAAAAAAACTTCGCGAACTTCGTGAACTGTTTCTGCCACCCAAACCGCGGCCGGACGATGTTTCCCAAGAACTTTTGCAGAAGTCTCTTGTGTTTTTTAAAAATCATGAATTTATGATGACATCTTTTTTATAGCCACGCAAGAAACAACAAAATCTTTCTTAAAAAAAATCCGCCACATAATTATGGCGGATTACTGAAAGTAATTATAGCTGGGCAATGGGAGGATTGGATGGTGCCACCCGATACAAAAGGTGGTCGTATACCCAATGCCTCGTCGCATTCCCTAGGCGACGAAATAATTCTTGCTGATCTTCTTCAGCTAAGACATCAACCATTTCTTCTGCCAATCGGTCACCCGATGGCAAGAAGGTAAAGTAATGAGGATTAGCCTGAAGCACTGCGGGGAGTTCGTTAACGGACGCATATCCAAGCGCATGCGCCAATTCAGTTTCCCAAACGGCCATCTTTCCTGAATACCCTAAACGGGCAAGATGAGATTTAGTTAGCCCACCCAGCGTGTCCCATGTCCAAAAACTGCTGGGCAGAGAAACAAAATTCTTGGCGAGCCTATACCCTTCAGGGACCTTTGAGAACCAATCAAATATCCTCTGGAGGATGACTGTTTGATCGCAGTAGCGATCGTTGTCCTTCCGAGAAAGATACTGAAAGGTACCCACCGGCTTCGAGGAACCAGCACGATACAGGTTTGCGATATTTCCCGTATGGTTTTTTGCCTCCAAGTCTTCGATAAGTGGATTGCGGCCAACTTCTCCTTTCTCTATGAGCGACCTGATGAGAAATTCAATCGAGCTCGGACCGCCCATCACATGACGCAGAACACTTCGATTAAAAAATGTCTCGTCAAGTGCATCGTTGCCGCGATTATAAAAGCCAAATCTCGATGCAATGTTCCCCATCTCTGTTCCTCCATAAGGAACGAGAACTGAGGTCCATGCCACTTCCGGTGCTGAGTCGCAATTCAGCTTCAAGGTTTCGAGGTCGGTCGCAATGTCACTGAACGGCACAGCGAGAATCTGTTCAAGCCGCAACGTAAATCCACGATCCTTAATTCTTCGAATGCCTTGAATAATGAGTTCATCCGACATCTCGCGATGAAGAACATACCTGCGGAGAAACTCATTTCCTGATTCCACGGCAACCGTGATGCCAGTGCACCCGCCCTCCCGAAAAAGATCGAGGCGGCGTTCGTCCTGCGTTAACTCAAGGCGAATTTGGCAATGCCAAGGTACACCGACCTTCGTTTTCCATTCCTGGACAAATTCTTTGAGCCAATCAAGCCTGAACCCAAAAATATCGTCCTGGAAATACACCATGGAAAGCGGCCAGTGCTCCCTAAGGTAAAGAGCTTCGTTGACAACATCAGAAACTTTTCTGACGCTCAGCCTGAATCCTCCATACATAGCGTTATTCACCGGCGCATAGCAGTATGAACAAGTGAACGGGCAGCCTATGGAGCACATAATGCTCTTAATCGGACTGCTCGCGAGATGCGGATAGGTCTTATAAACAAGATCACGCCCCGTAGGCGGAAATCCCTCCGAGAGGCGGGTTGAATCGAAATGAATCCCCGCACCCAGTTCACCCTGCAACACGCGGCGAAAGTTTCTAAAACCTTCCCCTTGAATCACCCATACTGCATGCTTTTTGCACTCTTCCGCAAAGTATGTCGCATGAGGCCCGCCAATCATAACAGGAACACCCATTTTCCGTACGACATCGCACGCTTTGAAAGCCTGGACGTGATACCCTGTCCAAACCGAAAACCCAACGACATCAGGCTTCCACCAACGCACCATCTGAAATAATGGATGGAAATTGAAATTTTCGACCAGAACGAGTTGTACATTCCAGCCGAGTCCTTGCGCAAGCCCCACGAGATGCAATATTCCGAGCGGCTCTATGGAATATTGCCGCCCGACGATAATAATCTTTCTCATTTTCACTCACCTCCTCAAAAGGGTTGTTTTTTGAATTATTGATTTTATAATTTTTTAATAACTGCGCCCACTATATGACATCTGTCAATAAACCGCAAATAAACCAAGAGGTCGCGCTACTCGTCGCAGCACCTGAAATCACTGCTGGATGCCAATACCACGACAACCCTTAATGGAGCGGAGAGATCCAATCTTCTCCAAAACCGACTTCCATTTTTTACGGACTTCTTCTACCTCTATTGCTTGCATATTGGGACAAGGATAAGGACATGCGCCATATCCGCAATGATGGCCGGGTTCTTTTTTTAAAATGACAATCGTATTCGTTCCGAGCGCTCGCCATCGATTAGTATTTGCCGCGGCATTCATCAGATCAACCGAGGGAATATCAAGAGCCCCCGCGAAATGCGCCAGCGACGAATCATTTCCTAAAAACGCCTTCGCCCGCGAGATCACAAAATAAGATTCTCGAAGCGACCATTGTCCTGCGCTATTTTTCAAACGTTCATTATGCACGGCGCTCGTTATATAATCCCCGATGTCCTTTTCATCTTTTCCGCCAAGCAAAATAACGTCAAAAGGATACTCCTCGAGGGTTAAGCGGATAATTTCCGCAAAACGCTCTTTTGGCCAGATCTTCCACGGCGATCCCGAACCCG
Source organism: uncultured Candidatus Saccharibacteria bacterium (assembly GCA_964442965.1). Lineage (GTDB taxonomy): Bacteria > Patescibacteriota > Minisyncoccia > UBA6257 > 2-01-FULL-56-20 > CAJAQL01. The sequence continues at coordinate 8,348 of CAYUBE010000005.1, read as the reverse complement.
GATGTACAACGACATATCCCCCACTCGACGATGCCCTGATGAATTTTTCACCCGTTGCCTTCTCTTCGTCGGTCAAATAAATGCACGGCTTCCATGCATCAACACTACCCCCTAGCGAAAATATCACCTTCTTAAATCGCTCGGCTTCGTGGGCGGCACGGTCATAACCAATCCTTCGGGTGTAGAGGAACTCGCCGACTTCTTCCTTCTCGAATCCGATCCTATCTCGCGCGCCACTCAGAAATCCCAGGAGTGCCGCAAATGGTTCGCCACGAAGATCAATCGTAAGATTATATTTTTTCTTCCGCACCATTCGAATGAGAGAAAGGAAATCTTTCATGCTCGCCGGCATTTTGCCGCGATACAAACGCGGATAATTAAACCCGATAATATCCCTTACGAATGGATTATTTTCGAAAATTACCTTCGCGTCCCTTTGACAAACCACATCGATCTTCGCTTGTGGGAATATGCTCTTCAGGCATTCAAAAATAGGCGTAATGAGAAAACAGTCTCCAAGCTGATCAAGTTTCGTAACCAAAATCATCGTGGGGGCGCCCCTTCTTACAGCCAAAGCTTTCTCCTTAAAAAAAATTTTGCCTACGGTATCCACGGTGCGGGCAATCAATCTAATATATCTGTTTGTGTAAGCATATTGCATCTTCATCTCAGTTTATCATACCAAACGGGTTCGAAACATCACGAAGGAAATCCTCCATACCCCTTGTTATTCGCCCATAACGAGAGTAATCTCGAAACACCTTTCGTGGAGCCGGACCGTTAACACGCTATACGGTGCTTGTAAGTTCTTGAATTTTATATTAACATCATCACAAATTCACCAATATGGTGCTTATTTCTCACCGAGGCAATATCAACGGTGCTATCAAAGAAAAAGAGAATCATCCAGATTACCTAAAAGAAGCATTGGACTTAGGTTACGATGTGGAGATAGATGTTTGGTTAATGAATGATAAATTTTTTCTAGGACATGACTGTCCGCAACATAAGATTGCGGAGGCGTTCTTTAACAAAATGGACAGCTCAAGGGTATGGTATCACGCTAAAAATGCCTCAGCGATGGAATATCTGGCGCAAAAAAAAGATCTGACCTGCTTTTGGCATCAAAACGATGCATTTACCCTTACCTCCAATGGTCGTATTTGGGTACACGTCAACACAAAAGAGCTGCCTCAAAACAGCATCTGCGTCCTTCCCGAGATAAGGAAGAGCAATGAAGGCATAGAAAATTGCTATGCTATTTGCAGTGACTTTATAGAAAGGTATAAAATAACACATAATGAAGACTAATTTTCTGATCCCGATGGCGGGTTTGGGCAAGCGCTTTTCCGACGCCGGTTATACTTTACCAAAGCCACTCCTGCCGCTTGGTGATGGCACCATGATAGAAACGGTTATCAAGGTCTTGCGTCACAAGGATCTGCGTTTTATTTTCGTGGTCAATACCAATGCTATTAACTCTCAGGACTTACACGGAAATCTCAGTAAAATCATCTCTGATTTTGAAATCATCTCCGTAGATTATGTGCCTAAGGGATCAGCAATGTCCTGCTTGCTGGCGAAAGATCTCATAGACAACAATACACCGCTAATCATAGGTGACTGCGACATGATCATTGAGGATTTCGATTTTGATAAGTTTAGGAGTTTTTGCGAGCTGCACGACGCCGATGGGGTTATAGGAACATTTTTTTCTGATAGTCCAAAAAACAGTTACATAAAGATAAACTCAAGCCAACAAGTTACGGAAGCGCGCGAAAAGGTTGTTATTAGCAATTTAGCGACAAATGGCTTGCGCTATTGGAAAAAGGGAAAATATTTCGTGGATTCCGTCAACGAAATGATCGCCAACAACGATATGGTGAATGGAGAATATTATGTAGCGCCTTCCTATAACTATATGCTCAAAGAAGGAATGAAGGTTATGCCCTTCCACTTTAACCTCCATTTCCCCGTCGGAGTTCCCGACGATTACGAAAATTATAAAAAGCTTCGAAAGCTCTGACCGACATGAGAGTTTATAAATCGAAGAAATGGAAAGGCGGTTGGTTTATCGGCAATTTCAAGCCCGCGGCATACCATACCAATGAATTTGAGGTCTGCCATAAAATTCATGCCAAAGGCGAGCGCTGGCCAAAGCACTATCACAAAGTGGCCACGGAAATAAATTATATGATCTCCGGGAAAATGACTATCAGGGGCAGAACCTTGACCGCCGGGGACATATTCATTCTCAGGCCGGGGGAAATCGCCGATCCAAAATTCCTCACTGCCTGCCAGTTAATCGTCGTAAAAGTTCCTTCGGTGAAAAATGATAAGTTCGAAATTCAATAAATAAAAAATAAATCTATGATAAAAATTTTCAGAGGGCCGAAAGAGGAGCAGGATAAAGATTTTTTTGAGAAATATTTTGTGGTGGCATATTTTTTGAAGAGCAGAACCAATCTGCGGGAAGCGGCATGGAATTTAGCGATTGGCCAGTCCGTGGGAAATCCGAACCAGCGCAGCGAATTTGAAACCGATGAGCTTTTTGAACACCATTCCTGTCTTGTTCTGGCTCACGAAAAGGAACTTTTAGAGAAAAAGGAGGGTATGGTGGATATTGCCTTTCCGCAAGCAAATATAAACTTTGCGACGGATGGCATTTCTCAGCTTTTGGTACAGATCATGGGAGGACAAGCCGATATAGATCTTATCGAGTCCTGCGTCATTAAAGACATACAACTGACACCTTCTATGCGAGCCTGCCTCAAGGGTCCGGTTATCGGACTCAAAGAGATGAAGGCCTATTGCGGTGTGCCGGAAAATAGAGTACTGCTCGGAGGAATCACCAAACCGAAAGTCGGCCTGTCTCCCGAGAAACATCTCGAACTTGTAAAACAGCTCGTGGATGGCGGCTGTAACTTTATAAAAGAAGACGAGATCCTCTCTGATCCAGAGCACTGTCCTATTGAAAAACGCGTACCATTGGTGATGAACTACATCCACAAAACCAATGCCAAAGTCTTCTACTGCGTTTCCATCAGCTCTGATCCGGCCTATATTTTGGAACGAGTTAAACTGGTATACAAGCTCGGGGGGAATGGGATTCATGTAAATTTTCACTGTGGTATGGGCGTATATAAATCTATCCGCGAATTAAATTTGCCCCTGCTTATGCATTTTCAAAAAAGCGGCGATAAGATCTTAACCACGGGTCCGTTCAGCATAAGCGATCGCGTTCTTTACCTGCTTGCCGGCATGAGCGGGTGCAGCACGTTGCACGTTGGAATGATCGGCGGCTATCTGAACGACGAAACTGAACGGACAAAGAGGATTGTGAACGAACTCAACGCCATCAACTGCGTGCCGGCTCTTTCCTGCGGCATGCATCCTGGACTTGTCGATTACATAGAGGCGGAAGTCGGCCATTCCAATTGGATGGCAAATGTCGGAGGCGCCTTGACCTCTCACCCCATGGGAACTCTGGCCGGCGTTAAAGCAATGCGCCAGGCGATAGATAAAAACCACGGCAAAGAATACCAGGCAGCAATCGACAAATGGGGAAAGAAATAGAGCGAGTTTCTCGACTGCCTTTAGCATGATAAAGGTACGGACACGGATATGAAACGTACTTTCTGTGGCACGTTTAAGCCTTAAATTAGACCAGGACTCATCAGAGAGGTTTACAAACGAAATCTTCCTCGCAATCGTGTCGAAGTTCGCAATCATACGACGCGACTGAATTCAGAACGGCAGGGAGTTCCGTTTTGTCGTTCGGCTTGTGATAAGCAGACATAACAATGATCGGTTTATATTTTTTTATCGTTTCCGACGCCCCTCTTATAATGTTAGCCTCATATCCTTCGACATCCATCTTCAAAAAGTTCATCGGGATTTCCAATGAATCAATGGTCTTCAATTCCACGGGGATTCCATTTTCCGCAATATGGGAGCAAGTTCTTCCTTCCTCCAATAATACCTCCTTATTTTCGTTTCCCAACGCGAAGTTAAAAACCTTTACGTTCGGATATCCTAAAAGATTTTTCGAGAGCAACGCAAAAGCGGAAGGGTCAGGTTCAAAGGATAAAATCGTGGCATCGGGATGCAAATGCGCGGCAAATGCCGAGAATATACCTATATTTGCTCCGGCATCAACGATAGAACCATAAGCCAACTCAACGTGATACTGATTTGATGTCACAATTTCCTCAGCAAGTCCTATAAAATCACGCAATCCATCAACGAAAAATCGCTTGCCAAAAAATATCACGGATTGTTCTCTCCCATCCAGATTAAAAGATTTTGGAAACATGAGAGAAAACGCCTGTCGAAAAGAGATAATTCCATTGATAAAGTATCTCCATACTTTGATTCTCGCCTTTATGTGTTTCATATTTATGATTGTTTTTATTACCGACTGGTTTTAATTTTAATGCGACCCACGTCTTCCTTGTTAAATCGATTCAGGAAACGTTGAACTTTAGGAAATTTCTCTTTAAGAAAGAACCGCAAATTATAGACGACGAAATAAGTAATCTCCTCTATCGGGTTTGGGACAATAATCAGATTAGCATGTGCATATTTATTCAACATCCTCTTGTAATCGGTAAAAGTATAGAAGCCGGCGTAGCTCAGGGCGGGCGTGCGCATATACACCGTACCCGGCCATTTTAGCGAATCTATGCCTGCTCTCCGCGGAGTAATCAAGATAGCGTTATTGGCAAAATATTTCTCGGATGTCACGATATTACCATGGGAAACGTCATTCGCGTATTCGAATGGTATCTTTCTATATTTCGAAAGAAGGGAAAACCAAATAAATTGTTCCGGCCTCAGCAGGCTATCAACCTCATGAGAGATTCCGTCGGCATCTTTTTTAATAAGATTCTTTCTTATCAGTGGTATATCGAAGATATCCTGCACGTCCTCCGTTAGACCAAAAAAGAACCAGTCGCTTGGATGAAAAGGAAATTTCATTCTTCGATTCGGATTACAACCGGGAAACATGATCACTCTCTGCTTTAATAACCTGTAATTCTCGTCTGACGGCAAGTCGCTGAACTTGATAAAATATTTTAAAAAATTGTCATTTTTAAAAATTAAATCGGATCTTACTTTGGCGGCATATTTCGTTGTGCATTTCTTCAGGCCGTTTATCGAAGAAACGATCTGGCGAAAACAATTGAACGGAGACAGATTGTCGAAATTGGCATTGCCAGGATCTTGGCTCCGCACTAACAGATCACAATCTAATCCTTCTACGTTATCTTTCTCCCACGTCGATAAAATTATTTTTGCGCCAGGCAAAATTTTACGGATGCTCTTCAGGCAAAGATAGGTGTGCCTATCTTTTTCCTTGTCATTGGGTAAGCCAGCAATAGCACCCTGAACGACAATAGAGATGTCGCGATAGTTTATTTTTTCTTTTTTTGAATTCATATCCAAAATATATCTCATTTATCTAACGCACAACATTCCCGACTAAATTTTTTCTTTTTTTATTGCACCTTCTTTCAAATATCTAATCTCGTAATATTTGGAAAGTATGAGTATCCAGTAGAATGTCTGAATGACCGAAAAGAGGAATCCCGCATAAAACGATCGGAAGCGTTTATCGATGATAAAATGTTTAAAAAACTCGTAGGGCGGCAGGGATAGGGCGAGGAGGAATATTTTGAAACGGCCGTATTCCCTCCCCTCAAGAACCCATTTTTCGGCATGTCGCGTAGATCCCATATTCATTTTTGTTATCCACGCCTCAACGCCAACCCATGAGTCATGGATCAGCAGGCCGTCTAGGTAAGAAATTTTGATATTGGGAACAAATTCATGGATTGCACTCACGAATCTCGTGTCATTCTTAAAAAGAATCGGTCGGATCATTTTATCCCTCGAGGAATCACCGAATGCCAGGTTCAGTCGGACACAGCTATACGTTTCGTGTGCTGGCGCGCGCAATTCTTTTTTTATGGCATCCCCCAAAACTTTGTCAACCACCTCATCCGAATCAATCATTAAAATCCAATCGTAACTCGATTTTTCTATGGCAAAATTTCTTTGAGCATCATAGCGATCTAGTTTTCTTTTGAAAATACGTACAGCCGGGTATCTTGCCTCGATAATGGCAATTGTGTCGTCGTTCGAAAAATCATCGACGATAATCAGTTCGTCAATGATATTCTTTATCGAATCAATTGCCGCCGCGATGGTGCGGCTATTATTATGCGTTAGAATCTCGCCGGAAACCTTATTCATACAAGTCTTAATATCCCACAAAAATATTTTCCTGATTTAGGATAAATTATAGATCATACTTCAGCCAAAAGGAAACATATATCTAAAATCTCCATTATTGTGTCCATGGACACTTTGTTATATAGTTGATACATGAATTCTAAATTTGGAAGTCTCCTGGCGTGCCCAAAATGTCATGCGGCGATCATTTCGGAGTGGAAATGCGCAGAGGGGCACGTTTATCCCGAAAGTAACGGTGCTCCATGTTTCAGTATAGACCTCACTGATGGAACCAAAAGGGAAATCGAAGCTGCACATAGGAGTTTCTCCAAAACTGGTGGCTTCCGCGGGGCAGAACAGGAGATGGGTTCCAATTGGAGCGTAGAATATGGATCGATTTTGGAGGATATTGCAAAAGCGGCAGGGAATAGGAACCTTGTCTTCGTAGAGCTTGGCCTTGGACCTGAATATCTCTCTTATAATCTAGCCACCAGGCGCCCGTCCTCGCTAATTATAGGAACTGACGTCGTGACGCTACCGGAGACTCCCTGGGGTGGACCACTCGAAAATTATTTCCGATTGGAATGTGCCATGCAGTCGCTCCCCTTTAAAGATGCGTCGGTCGATATTATTTTTCTCAAAAGCGCACTGCATCACGCCGAAAATCTTCCTCGAACCTTTTCGGAAATACGGCGAGTATTGAAAGATGACGGTGCCATGCTTGCCTTCAATGAGATCACAAGATCACTCTTCGAAAAAAGTGATCATTCTGATGCGCATCGCAACGGCTACAATGATCAATCTTATTCTGTTTCGGACTATCGCCATGCCGCCGCACTTAGTGGACTCACCATGAAACTGTGCTTCCCGGCGCATCTAGAACGATTTTTTAGCTCGCCACCAAAGAGTGAATTCAGCGGCCGAAAAACAAAGATAGTAGTTTTAAAATTAATAAAAAAAGCTCATCTTGTTTGGTTGGTACGTCTTGTTTTCCCATTGATACCCTATCTATTTATTGTGCCAGTGAAGATAGTCTTCCAACCCTCCGAGCGCACTGGCGTTTCACGTTCCAGCAAATAAAATTTCTACTGTAGATTTTGCTGGTTCGCAGTCGATGGCGATTTTCTTGATGGTATTGAGCAAGGGAAATTCTGCAGCACGCGGGCCAAGGCGAGCCATGAGTGGCGGAATGGAAATAAATCCCTCTCCCTTTAGGTTGCACTTTCCGTTCTTCACAATCTCGTGTCCCACGGCACGATTTCGCGAATAGGGGCTGTAGCCTGTCGCAACGAAGTCGGCGAGTCCCGCCGTGCCGAGAATGACCGATCTATCGATGTCCAACGCTTCCGCGATGCCAAGCATTTCGCCCAACGCGCGTGAAACGATCCAGCCCTTGGCGTTGCCATCAAGTTCAAGGCCGTCTACGATGCCAAGACCGAGCGCATAGATATTTTTAAGAACTCCTACAAAAGAAACGCTTACGGCATCACGCGACACTTCGACCGCAAACACATCCGACCGAAAGATATCGGCGACGCTTTTCGCGGCATCCTCGCTCTGCGAAGCAAAAACCGCGGCGGCATTTTCCCCCGCCGCGATCTCCGTGGCAAGCATCGGACCGCCAACGATGACGAACGGCTGATCTTTGGGCAAAAGTTCGGGAAGAAGCTCTGCCATCGTGCGCCCCGTAGCCGCATCCAAACCTTTTGCAAAAGCAACCACGATCGTCGCTGGCTTCAATGAGGATGTCGCTTGAGACAGTACGCTCGGTACCGCAAACGACGGCATACAGAGAAAAATAAAATCGGCGACAGGAACGGTCTCCTCCAGGGGACGTCCATGAGGAACTTTTGCCGCATCAATATCCCAAAACACAACCTCGTTTCCTTGTTTCTGCACATAATCGCCAAGCGTCTGGCCGAGATTGCCCGCGCCGAGAATGAGAATGTTAGGAGTTTTCATAGGAATCATTATATACCTTCCCGCCGTTTATTAATCATCCTCGACCGGATCAATAGCATACATTTTTCAACGTTTTCGAGCGGCCGCCAGAACTATGCGGAAGATGAGATACATCGGTGACACTCTGGTGTTACCCGATGACCTACAAA
>CAYUBE010000004.1:0-57258 GCA_964442965.1 uncultured Candidatus Saccharibacteria bacterium | reverse complement strand
CCAAAGATCACCGATTTTGGGTAAAATAGGTTAGTATAGAGTCGTAAAGAGCCACTAGATAGGAACTAGGTTCATTTTCAGAAAATTTTAACCGCGCTTCGCGGAGCGAAGCGTATGGTGGGGTGGGGATAGAAACGAGAGAACGGTTTTTAAGAGAAAGGTTGGAGCCGAAGATTTTTAAGAGCGAAGATTTTTTGGGGGTGAGGTCGAATACTTTTAGATATAACACTTGCCCCACACCACCCGTGCGCGTGTTATAGGCACTTTATTTTTTCGCCGCAGAGATCGGCGAACTCCCTTTAATACTGTTCAATAACTTTTATTTCTTCTTCATTCAATCCATAGATTTTATAAATCTCTTGATCTATTTGTTTATCGGTTTTTTCTATTTCAGATTTTATATTCTCCCATTCGTTTGAATATTCTAATACTTCACGAAGTTTCTTATTAAGAGAAATCATTTTGTCTACTAAAATAGTAATTTCTTTTTTCTGTAATTCATTACCTACATAAATTGGAATTTCCATTAAAGGCCCCTTATCAACTTGCAAAAGATCACCAAGCTGTTTTCCTTTATTTTTTAACCAAAAGAAAGAAAGTTTAGAGTTTAGAATTCCAGTTAAGTATTTTAAATCTATCCTATTTGTTTTTATAAAATTCAAGGCACGAGAACCATAATAAGGTTCTTCTGTATAAAAGAAATTTGGATAAGATACTCTTACGCCACAGACTATTTTAGGCCCTTGGCTAAAAAACATTTCCTCTCTTTCTCTATGTAGGTAAAAATAAGGTTTATTTGGAGTCCCATATTTTTCTTTAGCCTCTTTAAGAATTTTCTCAAATGGTTTGAAGTGGTTCTCAATGTTGGGATAATCTTTAAGTTTTTTGTCACCAAAATTTTTATCACTTATGTAAAAAATGAAATTCTCTGATTCACCACTCTTATACTTACCGGATGCAGTAAAAAACGGCTTTAAAAACTTTTGCTCATCTTTACTATATAGATCAATATCTTTTTCTAGGAAATACTTATCGGGAGCAGCCACGATCCCTTGTCCAACCTCTTTTTCTGTTAATTCAAAATTTTTCTTCTTTATTATTTTATCAAAGATTGAGCCTGATTCTTGATTAGAAAAAGTTATATTTTTATCAACCAGTTTCTCTGGTTCTATCTCTATTTTTTGCTTTTCGCCAAAAATGTCTAAAATCAGTTTTTCTTCACTGATATTTTTATCATTTATTCGCAAATAATCCACCTCGTATTTTTTACTCGGTTTCTCTTTTTCAAAAATATAGATCATTGTTTGAATTCCGGCTTGTTGAAATACTTTATAATCTCCAAAATCAATAAACGTCTTTAATTCGCCGTCTGCAAGAATTTTATTTCTCATAATACTTGCACCAGCATTTGTCACCCAATTATTCGGCGCAATAAAACCCATAACGCCATTATCTTTTAATAAATCTATAGAGATACAGGCAAACATTGTCCACAAATCCATTTTTCCTTGATAATATGGATTATCGTGCAAGCCGTTAAAAGCATCTTTATTAACAAATTCTTTTATATACGGTGGGTTTCCAATTATTACATCAAAACCGCCCTGCTTAAATATTTCTTTAAATTCTTCTTTCCAATCAAAAGTTAGAGAATTTCCATTTTTTATATTTTTATCCAATTTCGGTAAAATTTCTTTTGAATCGAGAGAATTAATAAGTAAATTAAGACGAGCAATTTCTACAGCTTGCATATCCAAATCAACGCCAAAAATATTTTCTAGGATTATCTGCCTTTTTACCGATCCATCAATTCCAAATTCTTTATATTTTTCGGCGATGGCTTCGAGCGCCCTAATGAGAAAAGAACCAGAACCGCAAGCTGGGTCAAGCACTTTTATCTTTTTCAAATCAGCTACACTTTTACAATTATCTAAAACCGGTTTTAACGCATTTTTGACAATATAATCCACAACAAAGGTTGGCGTATAAAAAATTCCTTGCTCTTTTCTTTTTTTTAACATCCTTCTCAACGTTTACACCTTTTTTTGATTGGGTTAATTTATAGTTTAAATAGTTTTCATAAACAGTTCCCAAAACATCGGCTGGCATTTCTTTGAAATTGTATTCATACTGCCCCTTTTTGCCGTAAAGCCTCTCTATCATCTTTTCAAATCCGTTATTATCCACTATCTCCCAACTTTCAAAAGGGTGAGGTGAAAAAAGATTAGAATCATAAATTTTATCTAATTCGCGAAAAATTACCGACATTGCTTCAAACGGCTTGTAGTTTTTACTTTTTTCAGCCTCTCGCAATAGATTTTTTAAGATATTCGGTTCAACTTCTCTATCTTCCGCAACACGAAGAAAAATCAAACGATCTAAAAGTTTTTGTACCCCTTCGTCAATTACATCTTTTGAAAGATGTAATTCTTCATTCCAACTTTTGAATTCCTTAGTAAGCCACTCCCTGCAATCTTGAATATCTTCATTTATTTTTTTAACAACAGTAGCAACTTGTACAGATTTTTCTTTCTTGCCAATCTTTTCTGCATATTCATCTAAGGTTTTCTTTTGAAAAGACTCTCTTGAGAGATGCCATAACGTTTCAAAATCAGAAATATATTTATCATGGGAAAGTTCAAAAACGAGCTTATCCATTAAATCCCTTTTTTCTATTCTTTGCGCATTAAAAACTTTGATGCTATCAAAATCAGTTAAAATAGCATAAGTAACACCGGTGTTCCAAGAATAATTTATTACCTGCTTTGAAAATATTTCATCGTCCAAATCAACACTAAGTTTCTTAGATTCTAAATAAAATTGTGTTATTCCGTTTATTTTAAAGGTATGATCGGGGCGACCGGAGCCTTTTATATGGTCTTGAGACGAAACTTCGTTTTTATTTCTAATGTCCCATCCAAGAATTTCAAAAAGGGGCAAAATGAATCCCTGAATTGTGTCCTCCTCAGAGTAAGTTTTTAATTTACCGTCTTTTTTAATGGCCTCATATTTATCAACCAGTTCTTGAATTCTATTTTTAATTAGCTCTTTATCCATATAATTATTTCAAAAGCTCGCTACTAGAAATTCCTAACGCTCCCGCGATTTTCTCCAAAGTAGAAAGGGTGGGATTCATACGGCCATTTTCTATATTACTAATATAAGCTCGATTTACGTTCAATGTTTTAGAAAGATCACCTTGTGATAATTTCTTTTTTAGGCGCAACCTCCTTAAATTTTCGCCAAGTTTTTTACCTGATTGCATAAATGTATTTTAGAAATACTTGCATTTTATTGCAAGGGTGCAATATAATGCATATATGCCCACCTACTTCCTATACGCTCGCAAATCCACCGACGACGACAAACGGCAGGTGTATTCCATCCCCGATCAGATAGCCGTCATGCGCCAGCTCGCCAAGCAGGAAAACCTAACCATCGTCGCAGAATTCGAGGAGAGCCGGACGGCAAAGGTGCCCGGCCGCCCCATCTATAACGATATGATGCGGCGCATTAAAGAAGGAGAGGCGCAGGGCATCCTCTCGTGGAAGTTGAACCGCATCGCCCGCAACATGCAGGACGGCGGCGAGGTGGCGGAGCTTTTGAAACAAGGGGTTATCCAGCACGTCCGCACTTCGCAAAATAGCTTCAAGCCGGAGGATAACGTGATACCGATGTGCATGGAGTTCGCTATGGCCGATCAGTATGTGCGGGACTTGGCCTACGATACTTCGCGTGGACTGGAGAAAAAAGCTATGCGCGGTGATTTTCCCGGCCCCGCCCGCGTCGGGTATCTGAACAATCCCCGCACGAAAACAATTATGGTGGATAAGCGGAAAGCCCCCATCGTCCTTCACGCCTTCGAGGTGTACGCCGAAAACAAATCCCGTTTTGAAGACATCGCCAACTACCTTTACGAAAATGGGCTACGGACGAGAAGCCGAGACAGAAGTTCCGGCGGGAGGCGGTGGTCGAAAGATCGCGTCAAAAAAATGCTTACCAACATTTTTTACTACGGCGACTTCCAGTACGGCGGAGAGATATATCATGGCCGCCATGCGCCCATCGTTTCAAAAATTCTTTTTGATAAAGTCCAAAGCGTTATCGAGATGCGTGGCAGGAGACAGAAAGCCCACAAAGACCCTCAAGCCCTCTGCGGGTTACTGCGGTGTGGCAACTGCGGATGTTCCATCACGGCCGAGGCGATCACGAAGCGGCAGAAGAACGGCAACATCCATTCCTACGTCTATTATCGCTGTACCAAGAAACGAGGTGTCTGTAACGAGCCATACGTCCGCGAGGAGATATTGATTGAGCAACTATCCAACCTGCTCTCCAGCTTCAGCCTACCCTCAAATTGGGCTAAAGAACTGCTGTCTATGGCCGAGGAAGACGAACGGGAAGCTGGACGCGTCGCGGCGGCATCCATCCAAACACTACGGGCTAAGGTTGCCGACTTGGATGAGAGGATCGGCCGCTTAACCGACCTCTACGTTGAGCAGGATATCGAACGGGACGCCTACCTCGACCGGAAGCGATCTCTCATGTCCGAGAGAAAGTCAGCAGAGGAACAAATGGCGCGTTTGGAACGGAACGCCGCCGCGTGGCTCCAACCTCTGCAAGAATGGATACAAGACGCGGTTTCACTGGACGAAACCGCAAAATCGGGCGACCTCACCCCCAAAAAATCTTCGCTCTTAAAAATCTTCGGCTCCAACCTTCTTCTAAAAAATCGTATTCTCGTCTCTACCCCCACCCCACCATACGCTTCGCTACGCGAAGCGCGGTTAAAATTTTCTGAAAATGAACCTAGTTCCTATCTAGTGCGCCCGGCAGGACTCGAACCTGCAACCAGTCGTGTATAAGACGACGGCTCTGCCAATTGAGCTACAGGCGCAGAACTATTTTTGTTATACTATCCTAAAAATCAACCCGTGACCAGCAAAAAATATGATTATCGTTTTTACCGGTGATGGAAAAGGGAAAACGACTGCGTCGCTTGGCCAGATGGTTCGCGTCTTGGGACGCGGGAAATCGGCGCTCATGATCCAGTTTATCAAGGGGCCGTGGACATCGGGCGAAGACGAATTTGTGAAAAATTTCCAATTTCCAATATCTAATTTCCAAATAAAAAAGATGGGGCTCGGCTTTGTCGGCATCTTGGGTGATAAGCTGCCAATTGAAAATCACAAAGCCGCAGCACGGAAGGCACTCGACACTTTCATAACGGAAAACAAATCGGGAAAATGGCACCTGATCGTTCTCGACGAAATTAACGTCGCCGTTTCACTCGGACTGCTCACCGTTCAGGAAGTGCTTGATGCGGTGGACGATTTTGCAAAAGACCGCATTCTCATCCTTTCCGGCCGCGGAGCACCGCAGGAATTTATCGACCGCGCCGATCTCGCGACGGAGATGCGGGAGATAAAACACCCATTTCAAGAGGGCAAACAAGGAGAAATAACCGTGGAGTTCTGAGAATCAATGTTGGAGTTCGGCTCCGAACATTATGCCCCGATCGGTTTGATCTTGAACGGTTTGAGAATTGCGTAAAATTCTTCCTGTTCGAGTGTTTCCTTTTCCATCAGTGTATCGGCAATCTTCTTGAGTGCCGGTTTATGAGACGCCAATATTTTTTGTGCGGTTTCGTGCGCGCGTGTCAAAAAATTACGCACTTGGATGTCAATCTCCGACGCAACCTTTTCGGAATAATCTCTCCCTCCCCCGATGTCGCGCCCAAAGAAAAGCGACTCTTCCCCGTTGCCGAACGCGATCGGCCCAAGATCGCTCATGCCATATTTCGTAACCAGCAACCGCGCGAGTTCCGACGCCTGTTTCAAATCATTCGATGCGCCCGTCGAAACGTCACCGAACATGAGCTTTTCCGAGGCGTAGCCTCCCATCATCATCGCAAGATCGGCAAGAAATTGTGTTCGCGTTTTAAGATGCCTGTCTTCGGTCGGCAGCTTCATGGTATAGCCGCCCGCATAGCCGCGACTGATGATCGAAACTTTCTGGATCGGATCTGCCTCCTTCAGCGCAACCGCGATGAGCGCATGTCCGCCTTCATGATATGCCGTTATCTCTTTTTCTTTTTGCGAGATCACACGGCTCTTCCGTTCCGGCCCAAGCAAAACCTTATCGGCGGCGTTAAAGAGGTCTTCCTGTCTGATTAATTTTTGGTCGTTGCGCGCGGCGATAAGCGCCCCTTCATTCATCAAGTTCGCGAGGTCGGCGCCCGAAAATCCCGGTGTCCGCTGGGCAACTTTTCGCAAATCGGTTCCTTTTTCGAGTATCTTCCCTTCGCCATGGATTTTCAAAATCGCTTCGCGGTCATTCAAATCCGGCAAGTCGAGCACGACGCGACGATCGAACCGGCCCGGCCGCATGAGAGCGGGATCTAAAATGTCAGGGCGGTTCGTAGCGGCGAGAACGATAACGCGCGTGTCGCGATCAAAACCATCCATCTCGACAAGGATCTGGTTCAAAGTTTGTTCGCGTTCGTCATTGCCGCCGCCCATACCGGCGCCACGCTGGCGGCCAACAGCATCAATCTCATCAATAAACAATATTGACGGTGCTGCCCGCTTTGCTGTCATAAAAGCATCCCTGGTACGCGAAGCTCCAACGCCAACGAACATTTCAACAAACTCAGAAGCTGAAATATAGAAGAACGGCACGTTGCTTTCGCCAGCAACCGCACGGGCGACCAATGTTTTTCCGGTTCCGGGAGGTCCCATGAGCAATATCCCCCGTGGGATGCGCGCGCCAAGGTCAAGAAACTTTTTAGGATTTTTTAAGAAATCGACGACTTCAATAAGTTCTTCCTTCGCTTCCTTGAGTCCCGCGACATCCTTGAAGGTAACGCGATCCTTAAACGTGGAGAGGCGCAGATTTGAACGGCCGAAATTGAATGCCTGATTGGCGCCGGAGCGTGCCGAACGGAACATGAACCAGAAGAGTGCCGCAAGCAGGAGCAATGGCAGGATGGTGGGTAGAAGCAAGTTCATCCAATAATTCCATCCTGATTCATTCTGTACCTGCAGGTTAACGCTTGCGAGCGCTGTCGAACTTACATTCAAATTTTTCAATGTTTCTGAAAGGCCGCTTTCTGCTTCCTTTTCCGCGACGGCCTGCGAGCCGTCTTTCATCGCAACCGCGAGATCATTGCCGTTCACCGTAATCTGCGTCACTTGGCCGGCATTTATCTTATCCACAAGCTGATTCAGGCTCAAGGTCGTCGGCGCTTTTGCCGGTTCCGCAAAAAGCGAAAAGAGAAACGAGATGAACAGAAGAGTTACAATCGCCCAAAGAACATTTTTCCAGAATTTAGACATGAGAGTATTTTAACAGGTTTCAGTATAGCACAAAACCCTTCCCGATAAAATTTTGAATTGTCTCCGCTAATCAGAAAGGTCTGGGGCATTTTAAAATTTGATCGACGATCCCCTGTGATATTTCTTAATCAACATTTCCTTCTTTTCCCGCCGCCATTTTTTAATTTGAATTTCACGTTTTCGTGCTTCCGCTAAAGTAGCATATTCTTCCAAGAAAACTATTCTGAACTTCGCCCTGCCTTTCGTAAATTGTGCGCCGCGATCAGTGTTATGAAATTTTGTCCTAGTATTTGGGTTTTCGGTCATGCCGACATAAAGTTTCCCGAAGTCATCCGGATCGTATAGACAAAATGCATGCTCGAATATTAGAGATTTTTTGATTAAAAAATCATAAAATATATCCCTCGACCATGCTCGGGATACTCGACTCGCGTTACATCGCAAAGATTGTTCGAAAACTTTAGTTGTGCCCTGGCACGAGCGAGCCCATTCTCATGGGCGAGCTACAAGAATATGTCCTTCGACTACGCTCAGGGCACTCGACTCGCAACCCATCTCAACGATCGAATATGTGTGCCAAAATTGTGCCCTGGCACGAGCGAGCCCATTCTCATGGGCGAGTCGAGTGCCGAGGGGGAGGGTCGAACTCCCATGGGATCACTCCCGCAAGGTCCTAAACCTTGTGCGTCTGCCAGTTTCGCCACCTCGGCTCGAGAAACTTTCTCATATTAGAACAAGATATCTTATTTGACAAACATTTATCTTTATGTTATGCTGGTTATAGTATTTTAAAAGGCACCGGACGGCCTCAATTAGAACGACGCCATTTCGGGCGTTTTTTTGTTTTTTCTCTTGCGATGTTGTACTAAGGCCTCGTTCGGGGTGAGGATGTCACTATTTTTCTGATAAATTTAAAAGGCTCCGCATGCCGCGGAGCCTTTTAAGGAAAACCGAACCGTGAGATTAGCAACCGGTCCCGATGCCACTCTGGCCAATAACACTTCCAACCAAGCTCGGCACCGCCTTTGCGAGAATACCGACGACGATGGCGATCGCCGCATACAAAAGCGAATGACTCGCTGCTTTTACTTTCTCCGGATCGCCCGCAGCCGTCAGATATTTGAACGCCGCGACGATAACAAAGATGACCGCAAGAATGATCAAAAAGTAGAAAAGCCAATTCGTGATCCCGCAGAGTTCACTTCCAACCTCCGAGAGACTATTTATGCCTGAAACTGGCGCCGCTACGCCATTCGGACCCGTCACCTGCGCGGCCGCCAAGAGCGGCAAAGCCAGCGACGCAACCGGAATGACGAAATTCAACGCAAACTGTTTTATTTTTTTCATAATGTGAATGTGATAGGTATTCGACCTTTCTTCCTGTTTCTAGGATCCGCTGCAGTTTAACGGGGAAACGGTGATTTCGGGCTGAAAAATAGTCGCAACAAGATAAGGGAAGCCTTTCGCAATCAGCGCTACAAGAATCGCGACAGCGGCATACGTTAACGTCTTAGTCGCCCTATGGACCTGTTCCGTATCGTCGCCAGCCGTAAGATACGTATACGCCGCCCACATGACCATAATTACCGAAACCGCCATAAGGACCCAGAACATCCAGTCCATAATGGGACAAAAAACATCTGTCCCGGAATTGTTTATATCGGAAATGAGAGTAGGAGCTGCGGTCACGGCATGTGCAATGCCCGTTCCCACCAACCCGATAAACAAGGAAATCGCAACCGGATAGCTTGCGAGACGGATTAATTTTTGTTTCATTTAATTTAATTTTGAGAGCCGTTTTTATTTATTTTTCGACTCTTTAAATGATTGTTTCCAGTATACCACACTCCCATAAAAATCAACCTCTTAACATCCGCTCACCCCCTGAGCTCCGTTTGGAAAGATGCTCGCGACCACGAGCGGGAATCCTCGTGCAAGAAGCGCGGCCAAAACACCAATGGCGGCGTAGAGTATCGTGTTCTTTGCCTGTGTTATCTGTTCGTCGCTTCCTCCGGCGGCTGCATAGAGGTAAGCGCCCCACATAACCATAATTACCGAAACCGCCATAAGGACCCAGAACATCCAATTAAAAACATTACAAATCTCGTCGTGCGCTCCTTGTGAATTCTGTATAGTCTGGGCAAAAGCAAGGAGCGGAAAAGCAAACGACGCCAAACTAATTAACATAGAAGATTTCACATGGGAAAAGCCCCGAACCAGAAAGGACTGAATTCTGGATTCCCGCTTTCGCGGAAACGACAGACTAAAAAAGTGGAATAACTTTTTCATGTTACGAGCCGTTAAATATGCTCTTTATAAGCGGCACGACGCTTGTGGCAAAGATAACCACTACGAAGCCAACGGCGGCATAGAGCAACGTCTTCTTGCCGCTCGAAAATTTCTCCGGATCGCCGCTCGACGTTATCATCTGAAATCCCCCCCAGACAACCATGATGCCGCAGATCGGGGCAGCAATAGCGAGGAGAAAGGAATTGATATTATTGAGCACCACGGTCGCATCGGTGGTGTTGAGCGGATTTGCGAGGGACGGCGGGTTACTATCTGCAAAAACATTTGAAATAAAAACGAGACTAGAGAGCCCAACGACTGTGGCGACACATTTTTTAACTATACTCATATTGAAATCAATATATCACAACAGCCTATTCGGTGAAAGTGCTTGATGCGCAAAAGCTTAACGGGAACGACATGCCGTCGTCGGGATTATCGGCGCTATAAATCACCCCTTCGACAACGCTCAATTTACAGGCGTCGCTCTGGCTTATCCCGAGCGTCGCCAGGAAGTCCTGCTCGGCGATATTTTGCCAGTTACTAAAAGGCATTCCGCTGACACCAATCCAAAAACTGCTGTCCGTCGGATCGTAATCGACGAGATAGTTCTGGGTAATTTTTATGACGATATACTGGGACAGGTCGACGGGAGGATCGGAGGCGTAAAAATTATTCACAGCCACGGTCCCTTGCGATGTGCCGATACTGAGCGTCGTGCCGGTTGGATTGTTGCCGAACACCTCCGATGCCGTACCCAGATAATCCGGCAGCGACGAAGCAGGCAGTACGGGATTGTTGGCTCCAGGGATTTGAGCAGAGGAAATATGAGGTCGCAAAAAGAAATAAGTCACACACCCCGCCACAACGATAATGAAGGCCGCCGAAATGATAAGATTTTTTTTCATATAGAAATTAATAATCAACAACCTCCCTGGCCCCTGGGAGCGTCAACGTGAATATTGCCGCCGCTTGTGTGCGAATATGTCGTTCCACCGCAGTTGGAATACTCATTCAATACTTTTCGGGCGCCGCAACTCTGTGCCGCCTGCATAAACGCAGCTCCCGCCGCGCAACTGCTTACGTGGACATCCACTGCACAGCCAGTATTATGCCCCGGATCACTATGCTCCCCAACCGGAGGATATCCTTCGTTCACTGCGTAATTTTGATCAGTATTATTGATACAGGTTAGCACCGCATCCATGGCCGGTGTTCCGCCGCAATTAGTCCTTGATGTCACTGTGCAGTTTGGCAAAGTGACGCATCCTGCACAGCTCATACCGGAAGTCCCTCCGCTCCCCCCGGTTGGCGCCGCAATATTGACTGCCGACAGGGTGGGCAGGTTCAGGTTCACCAGGTTGGGATTGATGGTATAGAGGATGAGATAGGCTCCCGCAAGAAGGAGAAGCCCCAGGAGGGCGCTCTTGATCCATTCTTTCCCCTCTGATTGCCTGCTGGAATTGCCGGCTGATACGGCATAGAGGATACCTCCATAGACAATGGCGCCAAACGCAAGCACTCCTCCTATCATGAGGGCGAAAGAATAGAAGCCCGCCACAAAGGCTCCTGGCGCCGTACTGGTGGCCACCCCGCTCGTCATGCCGGGGATGGCGGGGGAAACGGGGATGGCGGGGGAAATAGTCGCCTGCGCAAAAACCAAAATCGGCACTGTAAAAAAAGAAAGTGAGAGGAAAAACAGAAAAAATTTTTTCATGATCCCGTTGACGTTGGTATCTTGCATATCGAAGCACCGTTGCTGAAACCACCGATGCCGTTAATCTGCATAAAACCTACAAACGTGGAGATGAGGAGATAGGCACACAAGACGATAATGGTACCAATCACGGCTCCCATGAGGGTTGATTTTGCGCTGGTAAGCAGCTTGGGATTCGCGCCGCCCATCATATACATGATGCCACCAACAACAAACATGATCGGCAAGATAATCCAGATGACAAATGCGATGCAAATATAGACGTCGCTTACGATGGTGTAAATAAGATCGCAAAGATCCTGGCACTGGGGCATCGCCGGTATTTGATCACTATTTGGCAAGGTTGTTGCCTGGTTGCCTGTCCCCGTGCATGTCACGAACGGTCCATGGATAGAAGCAGGACTCCACACATCCGGCCACTCTGACGGCGCGGTACCCGCGGACGCGAGAAGCGGGAGGGAAAAGAGCGCAACCACAGCAAGTGTTAAAATTATTTTTTTCATGGTTTCCCGATACCATTCCCGCGCGGGCGGGAGCTAAGATTTTTACTGCGGGTTCCTGCTTTCATGGGATGGCAGTCTCTACTGATGTTGTGCCTGAAACATGAGACTGGTCACGGAAGACTGCGCCTGCTCAAGCGATTGCAATGTGGTCGCGGAACCATTCAGGGCGTTCTGTATGGCAGTATTGAAAATGCCATCAATCGCCGAATCGTCGATTTCATACCACGAGCACGCCGTGAGTGCCTGTGCGGCAAAAACAGAAAGATTCGGGTCGTTTTCGTCGGTTGCAATGGCGGACCGCAGGGCCGGCGGCTCACCCGTCGCGTCTGTGTATATTTTCTCACCGTTCTCATATGCCGTCAAAGTAAGAATAAATTGCCAAGCGGCGATGACCGACGGACTATTTTTGTAGACCGCAAGGCCGTTATACTTCGGATACGAAACGGAAACTGCCGCACCCGTCGGTTGAGGGACGGCGGCGATACCGATATTTATGAAGGGGGCCTTTGCTTGTATGGTGCTCAAGTCGTCATGATAACCAAAAATGATCGCTACCTGTTTATTCACGAAAGCTTGAACATCATTTCCTATGGCATCATTCCATGTGTAATAGGGCGACGACGGATTCGCAAATTGAAGATAAAAATTAAACGCCGAAACCCCCGCGCTCGTTGAATCACCCGCAAATTTTGCGGCCGAGAGATCGTCGCTCACCATCTGTGTCCCATTCTGGAGCATGAGAAGCGACAGGATATCAGGCGCATCCGGGATGCTTATCTCCGATCCGCCAAGTGCAGCCGCGGCTTGCGTTATCTGCCCTCCGGCATTTTCCGTTCTGAGCTTTTGGACATCCGCTTCAAAAGCATCCCACGTCGCAGGAGGGCCCGCGATGCCGGCAGAATCAAAAAGGTCTTTGTTGTAAAACATGGCAAGCGTATCAATAGACAGCGGCAATCCATAAATGCCGCTGGTCGTCGCCGTCGAGCTGACCATAAAGTCGCTTTGCACGACCGACGGAAAATCATTCTCTAATTGCAGCGGACCGAACTGTGCGTAGTACGCCGCAGGCAGCGGCGCGAGCACCGACTGCCACTTCGGCACAGCATGATCTCCTATTTCGAAAACATCAGGTCCGCTACCCTCGGCGAAAGCATGGAGAAGCTCATTATTGTAGTCCGCCGGATCGATCTGGGTATAGGTAATCTTTGCCGATGGATTGTACTGTTCGTAATAAGTGATCAAGCTATTGAAAGCCGTTTTATCATCCGTCCCCCACACATTCAACGTCACCGCCGGAGCCGCCGCCGAGCCGGTCTTTTTTTGCCCATTAAGGAGAACGAGTGCACCGAAGCCGAGCACAATAACGGCACCGATCGCGATAATGACTATCTGCTGTTGGGTGAGTTTAATTTGCGGCATTAAAAATATAATACCATTTTTGCCGTACTCCGCGAAGGCGGAATATCCACGCTTAAATAACTTTCTAAGGCACGGATGGTCCGGCTAAACCGGAGTATGACATCTATTCTCTGGGCTATTAAATTACGAGTGTTCCGGCCAGACGGTCTCCCGGTTTTAGATTCATGATGTGGACTCCCTGCGCCGCACGGCCCGTCTCGCGGATCGTGCTGATTTCCATGCGGATCATTTGCCCCTTCGCGGATAATGCGAATATCTCTTTTTCATCAGTCACTACGTGAGCGGAGATCAGGGCGCCGGTTTTTGGCGTGATCTGCGCGATTTTTATGCCAGATCCCCCGCGATTCTGTTTTTTAAACTCGGAAAGTTTAGTCTGTTTTGCAAAACCGTTTTCCATGACGGCTAAAAGCTTCGCGTCAGCCGCCTTGGCGACGATCGCGAAGCCGGCGACCTCGTCATTCTGCTTCTTAAGCTTGATAGCGCGGACGCCCGCCGCCGTGCGGCCCATCGGGCGGATCTGTTTTTCGTCGAACCGGACCGACTGTCCCTGCCGCGTTGCGAGCACGACCTCGTCGGTACCGCCCGTAAGCCGCGCCCACTTGAGCTGGTCACCCTTCTTCAGCGACATCGCAATAATGCCATTGCGCCGAATGTTTTCGAAATCTTTGAGCGGCGTCTTTTTGACAACGCCATTTTTCGTAACGAGCATCAGATATTTGTTCCGTTCGTTCTTCGCGGAGTAATTTACCACGGCGCTCACGTTTTCATCCGAAGGCAATTCGAGGAAATTCTGGATGGCTCTCCCCTTTGAAGTTCGTGTCGCAGGAGGAATCTCGTAGACCTTCGTCTGAAACACCCGACCTCGATTCGTGAAGAAAAGTACGTTGTCGTGCGTCGCGGCACCGAAGAAATGCAATAAGAAATCTTCATCGGCGACATCCGATCCGATAAGTCCTTTTCCGCCCCGGCGCTGGACCTTGAAGGTGTCCGGCGGAAGGCGCTTGATATAGCCGCCCGCCGAAACCGTGACAATCGCTTCCTCTTCCGGAATCAGATCCTCGTCGCTCACCGATTCGAGCGCACGGGCAACCACCTGTGTTTTCCGCTCGTCACCGTATTTCTCTTTCAGCTCGGCAACTTCTTTCTTGATGATGCCGATAATTCTCGTGGCGCTCTTTAAAATAATGGTGAGTTCGGCAATGAGCGTTTTTTTCTCCTTCAATTCTTCCTCTATCTTTTGCCGTTCAAGTGCCGCGAGCGTCTGAAGGCGCATTTCAAGAATCGCACCGGCCTGCACGTCGGTTAATTTAAAAAGTTTGATGAGATTTGCGCGCGCTTCATCTTTATCCTTTGACTTCCTGATAGTCGCGATTACGCGATCAATGGCATCGAGTGCAATGGAAAGCCCTTCCAAAATATGCGCCCTCTCCTGCGCTTTCTTAAGGTCGAATTGCGTCCGGCGCTTGATCACCTCTTTCCGGTGCGCGATGTATTCCACCAACACATCCTTCAGGGACAGGAGCCGCGGCACGCCAGCGACAAGCGCCATCATATTCATATTGAAATTCCGCTGAAGATCGGTGTGTTTATAAAGCCAATTTAGAACTTTCTGCGGCGGCACATCATTCTTAAGTTCAATCACGATGCGCATGCCCTCACGATCCGATTCGTCGCGAAGATCCCTGATCCCCTCTATTTTCTTCTCTTGTGCAAATTCCGCGATGGATTTTACGAGCTCCGATTTGTTCACCTGGTACGGAATTTCGGTAACAATAATGTCGAACTGTTTTCCGCTCTTCTTCTCGACGATTTCCGCTTTCGCGCGCGCGACAATTCCGCCACGGCCGGTGATATAAGCCTGATGAATCGCTTTCTTGTCGTAGATGATGCCGCCCGTCGGAAAGTCGGGCCCTTTCACAAATTCCAAAAGGTCTTCGGTCGTCGCGTCGGGATTATCGGCGAGATGCAAAATAGCATCCGAAATCTCAGTTAAATTATGCGTAGGGATGCTCGTCGCCATGCCGACCGCAATGCCGAGTGAACCATTCAGGAGCAGATTCGGCAACTTTGCCGGAAGCACCCTCGGTTCCTCGCGGGTTGCATCATAGTTCGGCATCCAGTCAACCGTATCCTTTTCGATATCAATCAACATCTCATCCGCAATCTTCGCGAGCTTTGCTTCCGTGTAGCGCATAGCCGCCGGAGAATCGCCGTCGATGGAACCGAAATTTCCCTGGCCGTACACCAAGGGATAGCGGAGCGAGAAATCCTGTGCCATGCGAACGAGCGTGTCGTAGATCGCGGTATCGCCATGCGGATGATAGCGCGCCATGGTTTCGCCGACGACGTTCGCAGACTTCCGTGTTTTTGCGTTTGAAGTCAGCCCGCTGTCCCACATCGCCCACAGCACGCGCCGATGCACCGGTTTCATGCCGTCACGCACGTCAGGCAACGCCCGATCCACAATGACCGACATGGCATAGTCCAGATAGGACGTGCTCATTTCCTTAGTAATCTCTCTTTTCTCTGGTTCTAACATATATAGTGGTTTATCTGGGATTTATATCATACTGCTTCGGATTATTTAGTGAGCTCGCAACTCCCTCTATTTTGTTGAGAGTCGCCTGCCACAATGAACCGGCCGCATCCGCAAAAAGGCCGAATATCCCGGGTCCGCCGGTGTCCGAGGCGTTGGTTGTCGACGGCGTTTGCAATGCCGCGGCGGGACCCGCGTTCGGCACAATGGTATTAAAATACGCGAACCAGAGATATACCACAAGTGCCATGCTTACGGCCGCGCTACAAAACATAACCTTGCGTTTCACGGGCTCGCTCAAGGATCTCAATTCTTCTATGAAACTCTTTCGATCGGCTTCTATCACGTTTCTTTAAAAACAACCGGCCGCCCTTTTTCCGCCACAATATCCTTTTGTCGAAAAACAAACTTCTCGACCGCATCAGACTTTCTCCCGAGCGCCTTTAGAAATTCGTCGGCGTTCTTGGTAAAACTCGGTATCACGATGCGCGCCTCAAGCTGTTTCGCCGTTTTCGCCGCGACCTCCGGCTCAAGAAAATGCCCTCCTCCTGCCGGGAGAATAAGAACGTCAGGTTCGGAGAATTCCTCCATGAGCGCCGCATCGAGAGGCCGGGAGAGATGCCCCAGAAAAACAAACGTCATCTCTTCAAAGGAAACTTTGTAGGCGGTTTTTAAAAAATTTTCCGTCGATTCTCCGTCGATGGAAAAACCCGTGATCTCAATGCCGCGAGATTCGTACTCTCCAGGAAAGGAAATCGTCATCCCCTCGTCCGAGGCGTGTTTTAAAAGTTCCTCCGCGGCCGTCCCCGCGAGCGTGCGGAGAACAACATCTGCCTTCAGGCGGTTGGTATCTGGATTTAAGAGAAGTGTCGTATCGCCGCTCTGTAAGCGAAATGATCCGGCGCCAAAATAAGTAATGACCATAGTGCCATCAGTTTATCAAAAAATCACAAAAAATTCCAGTCTCTTTTTTATAAGCGGAGGGCTTCTTTTCTGGAAGATTATTCTCAAGTCGAAAGGGCGCGGTCCTTACGGAACATTAAATCTTCTATGTTCCGTAAGGACCGCGCCCTTTCGACTGCCCCATCTTCCAGAAAACGGGAAGACCGGAGCTCTTGCTAAAAATGAAAAGCTCTCTATAATGGTTCCCATGTCAACAACGGACGAGAAGAGTGGCACCACGGCATTCGCCCAGGCCCTAAAAACGGAACTTTCGACAGCAGACTGGCCTCGTGAAGGCAGCGTGATTGAGGTTTCATTTATTAAGAAATTGGCTCGCAAGGCATATTTCGACATGGGCCGTTTCGGTACCGGCATCCTCTATGGTGTCGAGATGATGAATGCAAAGGAGGCCGTCCGGAATCTAAATACCGGTGATAAGCTGAACGCAAAAATCGTTGCCTTGGATGGCGAAGAGGGCCTTATTGAGATCTCCTTATCCGAGGCGGACAAGCAGAAAATATGGCAACGCGCGAAAGACCTCGCCGAACTCGGTGAAACGATCGTCGCAAAAGTGGTGGCCGCAAATGCGGGAGGATTGATGGTCGCCTTGGAGGGTGAAATCAAAGCATTTCTCCCTGTTTCCCAGTTGTCTCTCGATCACTACCCTAAAGTTCAGGACGGGGATCGACAAAGGATCACCGATGAACTTAAAAAATTCGTCGGACAAGAATTGAATGTGAAGATAATCGATGTCAATGTTCGCGCCAACAAGATCATTGTTTCGGAACGGGAAGTCTTTTCCGCAAATGTAAAAGAGTTTCTCTCCGCGTATGCTGTCGGACAGATCGTCGATTGCATCGTCTCCGGCGTCGCCGATTTCGGTGTATTCGTCAGATTTGCCGACAATCCGCAGATTGAAGGCATGATTCATATTTCCGAGCTGGATTACAAGCTTATCGATAATCCGAAAGATATTGTAAAGATCAACGATGCGCTCAAGGCAAAGATCGTCGATATTAAAGACGGGCGCGTGTTCCTTTCCCTAAAAGCTCTCAAAGAGGATCCATGGGAAAAGTCGGGCGAGAAATTGAAAGCGGGCGAAACTATCCAGGGACGCGTATACAAGTTCAATCCATTCGGCGCCGTGATCGCGATCGAAGGCGATCTCCAAGGCATGGTACATATTTCCGAATTCGGCGGCCAAGAAGAAATGAAGCGCGCACTCGTAGTCGGCCAGTCCTATCCATTCATCATTGATTCCGTAAAATCTGAAGAGAAAAGGATAATGCTGAAGCTGAAAAAGTGAGGGCACAAACAAAAAAAAGAGCTCCAAACGAGCTCTTTTTTTTGTTTGTGCAGGATAATTGAATTAGCTCGAACGGTTTTCAGCCACCCCCCAGACGCGGCGGAGCCGCACCGATGACAATTTCAAGTTTTTCTTTGGCGGCAAGTTCTTTGAGAATTCTATGCTTCCGCTTGGCGCGCGAGCCGTTCCAGTATTTGCCGCGACCCTTCGTCGGCGTGAAACTGGTTTATGTGCTTATCTTTCTCCTCTTGTGATGTAAACCGCATTTTCAGCGTGATTTTGGTTTTCCCACCCTCATCTTCAAAATCAACGACCGACTGGAATGGCGCGAGTCCAAATTGCTTTGAGCCTTCGTTCGTATAAATCAATTGGTTCGGGCGGCGCACTTCGTCAAAAACGTATATGTTGGGGTAATCCTTCCCATCTGGCCCGTGCATAATGACGCGAAATTTTCCGCCATCGCGGACATCTAATTCTTCGACGGTGCTCTGAAATCCCTCTGGCCCCCACCACTTTGCGATTTTCGCGGAGTCAGTCCATACACTCCAAACCTTCTCCCGTGAGGCGTTCGCTTCCACAGAAACCGTAAGTATAAAAGTGTCGTTCATGATTTTATTATTTTTATATGACTAAAATTTTTCTTTTCCCACAAAATATGGTTCGAGCCGATGTTTCGGACGGGTTCTTTGGCGGTCTTTATCGGTGCGGCTCCGCCGCGTCTGGGGGGTGGCTGAAAACCGTTCGAGCTAATTCAATTATCCTGCACACTTTAGGAAATGGCAAATCCACAGGGTCGGACGCGCAGGGCGCGGCGGCCAGTTCGTATTGTAATTTGGGGGCAAACGAGAATTCTCGGTTTCGTCTGGGAAAAGAAAATTTTTAACACGATGAAATACATAATTTACGCTCGCAAATCAACCGAAGAAGATGACCGCCAAATCCTCTCTATCGAGGCGCAACTGGTGGAACTTCGGGAATTTGCCGCCAAAGAAAAACTTGAAATTGTCGCTTCTTTTGAAGAAGCAAAGACCGCCAAAGAACCCGGCCGTATTAAATTCGCTGAAATGTTGTCATTGATTGAGAGAGGGAAAGCCGAGGGCATAATCTCGTGGCACCCCGACCGTCTAGCCCGCAATTCGGTGGACGGAGGCCGCATAATACACTTCGTAGATCGCGGCCTGATTAAGTCCCTCAAGTTCCCGACATTCTGGTTTGAGCCGACCCCGCAGGGCTTGTTCATGCTTAATATCGCGTTCGGGCAGTCAAAATACTTTGTGGACAACCTGCGGGAGAACGTAAAGCGCGGCTTGCGGCAGAAGATACGAAACGGCGTATGGCCGAGCTGGGCACCGATTGGCTACCTGAACAACCCGAAGACGAGAGGCGTAGACGTTGATACCGAGAAAGCTCCTAAAGTCCGCAAGCTCTTTGAGATGTATGGGACGGGCAACTACACGCTTCACGCTCTCGTCGAATGGTGCAAGGCGAACGACCTGCGCGGCAACTTAGGCAAGGAAATAGCGTTGAGCAACATACAAAAGATTTTGACCAACCCGTTCTATGTCGGCCTTATGAGATACCGAGGAGAAATCTTCGAGGGAACGCACAAGCCATTGATATCAAAGAAACTTTTTGATAAGTGCCAAGACGTGAGGATAAAGCGCGGCAAAGATATAGAAACGGGCAAGCATACGTTCGCTTTTCTTGGCCTCTTGAAGTGCGCCTCGTGCGGAAGCTCTATCACCGCAGAAATGCAGAAAGGCCACGCTTACTATCGCTGTACGAAGAAAGGCGGCGAGTGCCAAGAAAAACATTATCTGCGCGAGGAACAACTAACGGAGCAGATAATTTCATTTCTCAAAAAAGTTTCCCTATCGAGTGAAGATACGGAAAAAGTATTAGCGGCGTTCGACGCGGAACAGGACAAGGCGAGAGATGAAGCGCGCGGCGAGATTGATGTATTAAAAAGCGAAGTTCTCAAAATCGAGGCGAAGCTATCCAAACTGCTCGACGCATACCTTGCCGACGCCTTGACCCAGCCAGAGTACGCCGCGAAGAAAGAACAGCTACTTTCCCGAAAGGTCGAGCTGAATGAAACAATCGAAGATTTTGCCGACAAGGGTCTATCGTGGCTCGAACCAGCCCGTGAGTTCGTTCTCTCGCTTAATCAAGCCACCAAACTACTTGAGAGTGGAGATACAAAATCAATGACAACATTTCTTAAAAACATCGGCTCGAACCATATTTTGCGAAACCGAGAATTCTCGTTTGCCCCCAAATTACAATACGAACTGGCCGCCGCGCCCTGCGCGTCCGACCCTGTGGATTTGCCATTTCCTAAAGTGTGCCCTTCCAAGGTCTCCAAACTTCGTGGTGCAAGTCCCACAAGCGTTTTCAAGCATCCCTTTCATCTTCTTATTGAAGAACCTCGGTCACTCAGATTCAAAATAAAGACGGAGGATTTAAAGGGGCTTTCAGGGAGCCGAAGGACCTCGGTCGGGGGCAAATGAGACAAATAAGACACTTTAGAGGTGTCTTGTTAGGTGCCTTATTCGATCCCAATTTCCCTTGGGAAATGGACTCGTACCCTTGTTTCGTTTTCTATTTCCGAAGGGACCTCTTTAACCGCAGATTTTTTATCCATGATAGCTATTTCTTTTTTTCATGTTTCGCTTTGTGAATTAGGGTAAACTTCTGCCGATCGCCCTCTGTGTTGGGAGGAACTATTTTGCCCCTAACCATCGTCCATTCGGATTTTCCGCCGGAAGGATGATACTCACCGGAAACTGGAACCTTTTCGCCGGTATGCACAATAATCTTTTTAGCCATGGAATATAATTTTTTGATTTTGACCTTTATTCTAATTTGGGTTGTTTGATCACCTGCACGACCGTTCCGTTGATAAAGAAATCATCTTCCGGATGCAAATAAATGGGTGGAAAATGTTGCGTCGAATCAGATACAAGCGCGATCTGCTCATTTTTTGTATCTTCGACAAAACGTTTCACGACCGCGGAATTGTCTATAATGGCGACAACGACCTTGTTGGGGTCGGGATCAGTCAGTTCGCTGTCGACTACCAAATAATCGCCTTCCTCAATATTTTTCCCTGCCACATTCGCTCGATTCATAGAATATCCCCGCGCCTGGACGGCAAAAAACGAATCGCTCGGTTTGCGACGCAAAAGCGCGTTTGAAACCGTAAGATATCCTTGCAGATTCTGTTCGGCAGCAATACCTTCGGGGCCACACATCGCCATTCCGTAAATGGGGATTTTATACATCCGGGGCTGGGGGAGGCGAAGCGCGCTTTTGGCCCAGCCGGGATTTGTGGGTTCGAGAACTTTTCGCATCTTGTCCATCCGGATGAGTCCCCGGTTTCGGAGCTGCTCTAGATGGTATTTGACAAGCTGGGGCTTATTTCTTCCGATACCTACGCGCACGCCGATGTCGCGCAAGCTCAGCTTGCCCAAATCCTCCCGATTGGCGAGGTTTAAAAGTTTTTCCTGGAGGGGGTGAAGTACCATGCTTGCAATGATAACAGAAAGCGATGATATTTGCAAGCCATGCACTTGTTTTATTGTTGACAGGTACAGCATCATCGACTATAATGGGCGGGAAAAGTCATGGCAACGAAAAACATTTGCGTCGATGGCCATGGAGGAAAAATTCAAGGCCGAACCTCCTAAGGCTGAGAAATATAAACCGCTGAAAGGCTGAGAAATATACACAATAAAGAATTTATTATGGCTACAACTTATCCATGGAATTCTGTGAAGGAAGCTCACTGTCACAACAACACCAAATGTGGTCCTGGTAGTGAGATTCCGCCCCGCAATCGCCAAAGCGGCGCTGGTGGAAAGCCACTGTGCAGGGACTGCGCACGGCTCAATCGCGAAGGGAAATAATCACGCTTAGACCGTGTCCCAACAAAAAATGTCCATAACGGACTTTTTTGTTTGATGAACCCCCCCACTAAGCTTCCTTCTTAGTATCCTTCTTATGCTGCAGCCGGATCAGATTCACCAAATCATCTTCCTTTTCATATCCGTGGAATCTCCCTTCAAGCATCCCGAGGCGGTAATTCGTCCCGTCGGATGCCAATCGCCAATTCGTATCTTGTAGCATTCTCTTTAAAAGCTTTTCAAGATCGTGAGAGCTTGCCCAATCGCTCCGATAGGGTTTTTCATCATACGCGACGAATGGAACAAAAACGTCTTTCCCGATCTCGGGATTCTTGAATTGCAATTTGATGTAGCCCTCCTTTTCAAGAATGGGTGGGAGCATCTGCTCCAGCTCGGCGATCTTCAGCCTTTTCAGTTTGGCGACTTTATCATAGATGGCTTTATCTCTCTGCTTCTCTTTGACCTTATCCGAGAGCTTGGCGAACTCTTCCATCCTGTTTTTTTCTTGAATGAATGCCAGGCCTTCCTTTTCCGATAGGCAGAAGCGCCCCCGATCTTTTTCAAAATCGGGATCGGGCTGCTCCGGCTTATTTGCTGTCCGCTCTATTTCCCTGCGTTCGACATTGCCGCACTTCAGACAGGTAACGATGGTGAGCCACATCGCATCGGTATCTTTTTCCTCTTCAATCACCTCGTTCCCGCATTTGGGGCATACCGTTCTTTTGCGGCTGAATTCTTCGCCGTCGTTATAAAAAGCGCGGTGCGGAATATGCTTCAGGGGGCAATCGTAGAAAAACAGCACGCGATCCGAGTCGTCATCAAAGCCAATCGTGAGATGTTTAGTCCCCACAAACATTAACCGTCCGCATACGAGACACGTGATATTTTCCGGCGATGGTGCGGTCTCGAGCAGGATGTCTCGCGCTTCGTCCCGTCGCATCCATTCGCCAATCGTTTCCTCTTTCTTGATATAGCGGTCTCCTGCATAGAAATGTACGGCGAGCTCGCCCACGAGCTTTACGTATCGCATCACTTCCTCTTCGGAAACCTTGAGTGTCTGTGCTTCCTTGGCGATATACGCTTTTTCGGTGTCGTGATTAAGCCACCATCGGCATTTTTCCACCGTGTGCTTATCGTAGCGATCGACGTATTCCTGACGAGGCTTGAGATATTCGGGCATACGTGAATTTTAAGGAAAGAATGGGAAAACGGGAAGTCTATCCACGCGCATATTGACTCTGGGCGAAAATATAATAAAATAAAAGCACAATTGAATATCGCAGGACTGGGACCCGGCAGGATGACGGCATTCTCGCGGACGGGCCCGAGGGTTAAACAAGATTCCCTTCACTTGGTACAGTGGAAAAGCGAGACGATTCGACAGGATCCCGGAGGATTCTTTGCAGCCGAATCAACGAGGCGTGCGCGTCTCACCGCATCGCAAGCGGGAAGAAAGGCCTGATGGCTTTCTTTTCCCGGTTGCACAGGCAACAAGAGAACGGCCATTGGATGGGCCGTTTTTTCGTTGCGTCGGTCGGTACGCTTCCGGAAACCGGTCTTGTAAACAGGATGCCGTGTAGTACATGCAAGCCACCCATTCAGGAAGAAAGGGATACGATAAAATAAAAAACTAAGTAACTAACATTATGAACAAAACAATTGCAGAAGATAGAAAGATGACAGTCAAGCACGTTCCCATCGGCGATCTTAGGGCGGCGGACTACAACCCGCGGCGCTGGGACAAAGAAGCGGAGCGTCAGCTCAAGGAAAGCATCTCGCGGTTCGGTATCGTTGATCCGCTCCTCGCAAACAGCGCCGAGGAACGGAAAAATATAGTCATCGGCGGCCACTTCCGGCTGTCAGTCATGAAGGAGCTCGGCTTCGAGACCGTGCCGGTGGTTTATGTGAACATTCCCGACGTCGAGAAGGAAAAAGAGCTGAACATAAGGCTCAACAAAAACACCGGCGAATTCGATTGGGATCTCCTCGCGAAGTTCGACGAGGCGTTTCTCTCGGATGTCGGCTTCTCCTCGGAAGAGATCGATGAGATATTCCCCGTCGAAGAGACACCGGAACAATTCGATCTCGAAAAGGAACTCAAAAAGCTCAGCATCGAAAAAATTCAGATCAAAAAAGGCGACGTCTACGATCTGAACGGCTCTCGCCTCATGTGCGGGGACTCGACGATCGAAGCGGATGTTTTGAAACTCATGGAGGGCAAGAAGGCTGATATGTGCTTCACGGATCCGCCGTATATCCTCGACTATCTTCATGGGAAGAAAAAGAAGGGTGATGCCGTCACGGGTTTCGGCGCGAAACGCGACCGCCGGTACCTCGAGACGGACTCATTGCCGGAAAATTTCACGGATCTCTGGATGGCGAACGTCTCCCTCATCCAGAAGCCCGACTTCTCGATTATTATCTTCGAGAACCCGAAGAATCTCAGGACGATATGGAACGCCATGGAAAAGCATTGGAAGTACCGCAACACGATCACGTGGCATTTGCCGAATCGGGTGTCGGGATTTTCGGCGAAGTACAAGTTCTTTAACAAGCAGGATATCGCGCTCGTGGGAACTGGCGGGAATGTCACGCTGAACGAGGAACCCGAAGATAACGCGCTTTTCCAGAGTGAGTACGAGAATGCGCTTTTCGCCACCATGGGTAAGCCGCATTGGGAATCCTACGAAAAGGGAAAGAAATATTGCCCAACTGACTTCATTGAGTTCAAGGCCGCCGACGAGAAATCATCCGGCCAGGGCATCATCTTCGGAACGAAGCCAACCGAAATCCTTATCCCGTATCTCAAAGTACTTACCAAGCGGGATGATCTCGTGATCGAACCATTCGGCGGGAGCGGGTCGACGCTCATCGCAGCGACGAAGATGGAACGCCGGTGCTTCCTCATGGAGAAATCGCCGGTGTATGCGGAAGTGATAAAGAGTCGCTGGGAAAAACTGACCGGCTTGAAAGCCAAGAAAATCCATGGCGGCAATTAACCCAGCGGAAAATCCCTCGGTCATCGAACGGCGAGATGAGAGCAAGCAGAAACTTCTTGAAGCTCTCAAGGAAATGCCCGTCATCACGGTGGCGTGCAAGCGGTCGGGCATCGACAACTCCACCTATTACCGCTGGCGGCAGGAGGACAAGGAATTCATGCGGCAAAGCAGGGATGCCTTCGACCGCGGCATCGAGTTCGTGAACGACATGAGCGAGACGCAAGTCATCGCGCTCATCAAGGAAAAGAAGATGCCCGCGATCGCGCTATGGCTCAAGCACCATCACGCGCGGTACGGCTCGAAGAACCAGGCGTACGTTCCGATCACCGCGCGCGAAGATCTCACCCCCGAGGAGAATCAGATCGTGATCGAGGCCCTCGCGCTCGCTTCCGGAAAGGCAGCCAGAAAAAAGAAACCGACCAACCACGATGGAATCCATAACGCCGGAATACATTGAAACGATACGGGGAAACAAGCAGATCAGGCAGCGGCTCGCATACGAAAGCCCGCTGTGGTTTGGCCTGCTTTATCTGAACCGCCACTTCACGGATCGCTTCGCGCCCTTCCACCTCGAGATGTTCCATATCGTCGCGGACGAACAATACCAATTCGTCGTCGTGATGGCGTTCCGGGGGTCGGGTAAGTCGACCGTCATGAACATGGCGACTGTCCTCTGGTCGATCCTCGGGAAGCCCGGGAAGAAGTTCGTCGTCATCGTGAGCAAGACGCAGGAACAGGCGAAGAACCATTTCGCAAACATCAAGGAAGAGCTCGAGAACAACATTCTCCTGCGGGAGGATTTCGGCCCCTTCGCCGAGAAGCCGGAAGAGTGGCGAAAGCTGTCGCTCGATCTCGTCTACCACGACGCGAAGATCCTCTCCGTCTCGCGCGACCAGAGCGTGCGGGGACTGCGGCACGGACCGCACCGCCCCGATCTCATTATTTGCGATGACCTCGAGGACAGTGGCGACGCGGGCCAGGGGGACAAGATCTACGAGCAATTCGTCCGCGAGATAGCGCCGAGCGGGGAGGCCGGAACACGCGTCATCGCCCTCGGCAACCTGATCGACAAGAATTCCTTCCTGATGCGCCTGCGGAGCGACGCGCTGAACCGCCCGGGCGGGATCTTCCGGGCATACCCCTTCAGCGATTCATACCGAAGGAGCTTATGGCCGGGGAAATATCCGGACAAAGCATCGATCCGGCGATTCGAGGAAAGCGTCTCAAGCGGCGCATGGACGCGGGAGTATCTGCTCGACGCCGTAAGCGATGTTTACTACCACGATTCACGGCGCGAGCCGGGAGAGAAGCCCCTTTGGTCCGGAAAGAACATCGGACCCTCCCTCCTCCGGATGAGAAAGGCGAAACTAATCTACCGGCGGGCGCTCGAAAAGGAGGGGAAAATAATGTATCAAGAGGCGCTCATCCCGCCAATGAAGGAATTCAGGATAGAATCGCCGTTCCCCAAAAATCTCCAAGATCAGAGGGTCATGAGATTCGATAAATCGGCGAAGATCGATCCATCTATGCCGGCATACGCACAGGAATACCAGAAAGAGATGCAGGAGGCTCTGGAGAAATTCACGGAGGCTATTTATGACTACGACTACCACTCAGGGAAGGAATAGGGAGTGGATCGTCATGAAGTATGGTTGCACTGATGCTCGTAGATCTTCCACGCTTGGATAAAGGAGAAGAATAAAACGATATTTCCCTCGTCGTCCTTCGTGCTGTAATCTTCTACGATTTCGCAGACGGCTCGCTGCTCGATATCGACAAGCTCCCTCCCGATGTACTCTTGCAGAAGGTTGAGATGTCGATCGACCTCCGCCTCGGCTGCTTCCGTGGCTTCTTTGTCGGCTTCGGTCTCGATAACATCGTCGAGCGTGTATTTGGGGAGGATATCGTTGAGTTTAATTTTCTTCGGCTTTTTGGGCATAGGGGAAGTTTAACATAAACGATAGAGAATTTTTACTTTGCTTTCATAGGGTTCAGATACAGCATAAAGTAATACTTTCATATCGATTTTAGTTGACGTATGTATACTTGACATTAAAAAATCATTAAATTATACTGGTATACATATGAATACCAACAAATCGCAGTTCATCACCGTGTCCGAGATGGCTAAAATGCTTGGTTTGACCCGCGCAGCCATAAATAAGCAGATTTTGGAGAAAAAGATGCCTGCTGAAAAGATGGGGCGCAACTACCTTATCCCCAAAGCGGCTCTTCCGGCCGATCTTCAGGAGCGCATCAGGCAAGGTCAGAAGGAAACTACGAAAAACGTCATCGAAAAGAGTAATCATCAAGACCTCGAGTTTGAAAAGGAGCTTTGGGCCGCTGCCGACAAGTTGCGTGGCAACATCGACGTCTCGGAATACAAGAACATCGTCCTCGGCCTCCTCTTCTTGAAATATATTTCCGATGCGTTTTATAAACGGCGAGAGGAATTGGATGCTCTCACCCGCGATAAGAAGAACGAGGATTTTTATGTGGCCGATGATAAGGCACGCGCTCAGATCCTCGAGACGAAAGATTTTTACAAAAGCGCAGGCGTTTTCTATGTGCCGGAAAAATCGCGCTGGGAATTTTTGCAGACCAAAACAATGCAATCCGACATCGGGCAGGTGCTCGACAAAGCGATGGATTACATCGAAGAGGATAACCGCGCCGAACTGGAGGGCGTCCTTCCGAAGGTCTATACTCGCACGACATTGGATCACGCCGTCATTGGCGAGCTTGTAAATATTTTCTCTCGCATTTCGTTCAATCACGACTTCGATCGAGAGAAAGATATCCTTGGTCGCATATATGAATATTTTCTTGGCCAGTTTGCTTCTTCTGAGGGTAAGCGTGGTGGAGAATTCTTTACGCCACGTTCTATAGTCAAACTTCTTGTAGAGATTCTTGAGCCGTATGAAAATGCTCGCGTCCTTGACCCCGCATGCGGTAGCGGTGGGATGTTTGTTACCATGGGTGAATATCTCTGCAATCACAAACAGGATCCGTCTAAGCTTGCTATCAACGGCCAAGAGAGCAATCAGACTACGCTCCGTCTCGCAAAGATGAACCTCGCTATCCGTGGACTCTCCGGAAAGATTGAGCTAGGCAATACCTACTATCAAGATAAGTTCCCTCATCTGCAAGCAGATTTCGTAATTGCAAATCCTCCATTCAATGCCGAATGGGAGCCTGCTAAGCTTGCAGACAATGATCCTCGTATTATTCTTGGTACGCCGCCAAGTGGCAGTGCAAACTTTATGTGGGTACAACATTTCGCCCATCACCTTGCCCCGAATGGAAATGCTGGATTTGTAATGCCAAATGGTGCCCTTGCTGTATCTGGCAAGGAAGGAGATTTGCGACAGAAACTTATTGAGGTCGATCTTGTTGATGTAATTGTTTCCTGTCCGTCGAAGCTTTTCTACAACGTAGGCCTCCCTGTATCCCTGTGGTTTCTTTCTAAAAATAAAGGCGGCGATCGTTTCCGCAAACGCTCAGGCGAAACACTCTTCATCGATGCGCGCGAATTGTTTGAGCAGATCTCCCGCAAGCAGGTCGTTTTTAATCCAGAGCAAATTGCAAAAATTACCAATACCGTTCATGCCTGGCGCGGAGAATCGGATGCTAACGAGTATAAAGATATTTCTGGATTTTGTAAGTCAGTAACACTTGAGGAAATAAAGAAAAACGGATACGTCCTCACTCCAGGTAGATATGTCGGCCTTGCTGATATTGAAGATGACGGAATCTCATTTGAAGAGAAAATGGGGAAACTTTCAAATGAACTTCGGGAGGAATTCACAAAAGGTCGTGAACTAGAAAATGAAATTGAGAAGAACCTTAGGGAACTAGGCTTTTAATATGAAAAAAAGAGTAGTTAAAAAATCCATAAGCAAAAAGGTAGTCTCTG
Source organism: uncultured Candidatus Saccharibacteria bacterium (assembly GCA_964442965.1). Lineage (GTDB taxonomy): Bacteria > Patescibacteriota > Minisyncoccia > UBA6257 > 2-01-FULL-56-20 > CAJAQL01. Next base: position 28,389 of record CAYUBE010000004.1, on the reverse strand, counting down.
CATCATCGCTACAGAGTCTACGTCTTTTAGCTGAGCAGTTGGGCGAAATTATCCCAGCTACTTCTATGAATAAAACGGGATTTTGCTTCACTACTCTAGCAAAGGAATATAAACTTAAAAAATATTGGGAGAATAAGGGACAAAAAAAGGAATCAATAGCGAGTTTCCTTGTATTGGTATACAAAAAGCACCCCAGAGTGTTGAAGAAGCTTATCAGGGAAAATCTATCCCGGGCCATTGAGCGGAGGCACAAGAATGGCAATCCGATTCTAAGGCAAGAAGCGGATACCTTAAGTGCAACCTTGTTCAAACTCAATATTGATTTAAAAAAAGAAATTGGAGAACTTGATTTGCCTACAACCAGACCGAGCATTGTTCCACCAAGGATTGAAATACAGAAAGCGCTTGGCGTACTGAGTCTTCATCCTATGCTATTGCCGGATTGCAAAAAACTTTTCGATGACGGACATCTGAATGAATCGGTAAGAAAAGCTCTCGAGAAGTATGAGGTATATGTTCGGGATAGTTCGGGCCTAACTCTCATGGGGACCAATCTGATGGAGCAGGCTTTCAGCGAAAAAGGTCCTAAGATTTCAATAAGTAACGATACTGACGCGAGGAGAAACGAGGGTCTACAAACCGGATTCAAAGACATATCTCGTGGTGCGATGGAGTACTGGAGAAACTACTCTTCTCATGGCGACGAAGAACAGATGCCCGCTCAAGATGCTATATCGATACTAGGTGTCGTAAGTCATCTTTTATATATTGTGCAGAAAAGTAAAGAAACAACTGTATGAGCAAATTACTGGAACAAATAAATAGTGCAACAAGAACAAGCATTAAATTGGCCGATGCGGCTAGTAGAATTGGCGACGGCTTACACGGCACGCCAATTTATGACAATCAGGGCGAATACTATTTTATAAATGGTAACAATTTAGATAACGGTTACATTTTAATCAAAAAAGATACTCGGAAAATTAACTATTCAGAATATCTTAAGCACAAAAAAGATTTGAGCGAGCGTTCTCTTCTTCTGTCAATCAACGGAACAATTGGAAATCTCGCTAAATATAGAGGTGAGAAGTGCATTCTCGGTAAAAGTGCCGCATACGTTAATATAAAAAATGATTTTCAATCAGATTATTTTTACTATGTATTATTGGATAATAGATTCAAAAAACACATAACAAATAATGCATCAGGAAGCACTATTAAAAATGTATCTCTCGAGCAGCTTCGTGAATACGAAGTAAGCGTTCCGGATCTTCCAACCCAAAAGAAAATCGCAGAGATCTTGAGTGCGTATGATGCAAAAATTGAGAACAATAATGCAATCATAAAAAATCTAGAGGCGATAACCCAGACCATTTTTGATGAGTGGTTTGTGAATTTCCATTTCCCTGGATATGAGAAGGCAAAATTCGTTGATAGTGGAATGGGAGAAATTCCTGAAGGTTGGGAGGTCAAAAGCGTTCTTGATGTTATTGAAAGAATCTCTCCGGGTAAGAAATATGAAAATAAGACAGCCCTGCCTATCGGCAAGGTTCCAATTCTCGATCAAGGAGCCTCTGGATTCATTGGTTATCACAATGACGAGCCTGGTGTAATGGCAAGTATTAATAATCCGGTTGTTGTTTTTACGAACCATACTTGTTATTACCGCATTCTTACGGAACCATTCTCGTGCATTCAAAATGTTCTCCCATATGGTGGTAAGAATGGTTACGATACGTTCTTTGTATATTTTCTTACAAAGGAAAAGATAAAGATGTCCGAATACAAAGGCCATTGGCCAGAATTTGAACAGCAGATTTTTGTTATCCCGCCCATAAATCTTACTAATCAATTTTCTGAGAAAGCGAAGATGATTCTTGAGAAGATGGTTTTGTGTGAAAAAGAGAATATTGTATTAAAAGAAACACGCGACAAACTTCTCGCAAAACTGATATGAACCCACTTAATGAAAACAATCTAACAGAGCAATCACTCATCGAATGGCTACAAGGCCAGGGCTATGAGTATGTTTATGGTCCAACAATTGCTCCGGGACAACCTAACGCAGAACGTGAGGATTTTCGTGGCGTTGTACTTAAAAATCGCCTACTTTCTGCTGTTCGTCGCTTCAACCCCCAACTCCCTGCTGAGCAAGCAGAGCAGGTTGTAAATGATATCGCCGGATATCACAATGCCGATCTCATCCTTGGCAATAAAGAAATGTATTCGCTGATCACCGAAGGAGTGAAGAAAACATGGCGAGAAAACGGCGAAGAAAAGACTGAGATTGTTAAGCTTGTTGATTTTACAAATACCGACGCTAACGAGTTTTTATTTGTTAACCAATTCACGGTTCAGGGAATCGACAATGTCTGCCGCCTTGATGGAGTTATTTTTGTAAATGGTCTTCCGCTTTCTGTTCTGGAACTTAAGAGTCCGGTTCGTGAAGAAGCTACCATCGGTCAGGCGTATCGGGATATGGAGTACTACAAGAAGGAGATCCCCAAATTATTCTTGTACAACCAAGTTCTGTGCCTTAGTGATCTTATGAAAGCCCGGCACGGGACGATCTCTTCGTCGTGGGAACGCTATGGCACATGGAAGGGCATCGATTCTGAATCTGATGTACCAAAAGATGCCAATCAACTCGAGGTGCTCGCAAAAGGACTTTTCAATAAAGCTCGACTGCTCGATCTCATCCAAAACTTCACTGTTTTTGAGGCTGATGGTGATGGTGACGCGGTGACGTTTACGAAGAAGATGGCACTTTATCATCAGTACTACGGTGTTAATAAAACCATTGCGAGTACGGTACGTTCAGTGCGCGGCGAGCAGGATCGAAAGATTGGTGTCTTTTGGCACACGCAAGGATCGGGCAAATCGCTCTCGATGGTTTTTTACGTGAATAAAACGAAGCGCGTTCCGGAACTGAAGAGTCCGGCGTATGTATTTCTCACTGACCGTGAAGATCTTGATGATCAACTTTTCAAGACGTTTAGCCGCACCGGATACGGTATGTTGGCGAAGCGGGCGTCCAGCATTAAAGATTTGAAAGACAGGCTTTCTCATCTCGGAAGCGAGCTCATTTTTACAACTATCCAGAAGTTTCAAGAAGATCCTGATGCGAATGCCGTCCTTGCGGAGCGAGAGAACATTATCGTCCTTGCGGACGAGGCGCACCGCACGCAGTACAGCATGCTTGCAGGCAACGTTCGTCAGGCTTTGCCGAATGCGAGCTTCTTGGGCGTGACGGGAACACCGATATCGCAGCATAGCCGCGACACGATGCGCGTTTTTGGAGATATCGTGAGCTCGTACAAGATCGGGCAGGCAGTAAAAGATGGAGCGACCGTGCCAATTTATTATGAGGGTCGTCTCGTGCCTCTGCACTTAACCGATCGCTTTATCGACAGTAAATTCGATGATCTATTGGGCGAGGTTGTTGTGGATGAAAAAACGAAAGCGCGTAAGGAATGGGCAGTGCTCGAGGAGGTAGTTGGCGCTCCGAGTCGCATTGAGCAAATATCAAAAGACATTATCGCACACTTCAATAATCGCCCCATTGAAGGAAAGGCTATGGTGGTTACAATGAGCCGTCCCATCGCTGTAGCGATGTACCAAGCCATAAAAAACATCCCTGGTGCGCCTGAGTGCGCCGTGATCATTTCGGGTATGGAAGATTTTCCCGGACAGACCCAGACCGAGCATGACGTAAAGAAACTCGAGAAGCGTTTCAAAAAAGCGAATGACCCACTTCGTATAGCGATCGTCTGCGAGATGTGGCTTACAGGCTTTGATGTGCCAAGCCTGCATACCATGTATCTCGATAAGCCGCTTAAAAATCATGGCCTTATGCAAGCCATCGCCCGTGTAAACCGTGTCTATAAAGATAAGCCAGGAGGCTTAATCGTGGACTATATTGGCATCGCCGAAAATCTTAAGCAGGCGCTGGCCATTTACGACTCTGACGTTCAAAAGGAAGCGATGCTTCCATTGGGCGAAGTGATCAACGAGATGAACCAACTCTACGGGGAGGTTGCCCTTTATTTCTCCAACATCGATTTTTCAGGATGGCGAAAGAAAAAAGGCGTCGAGTTGGTCGAGCTTTTCCAATCGGCGATGAATGAGGTTATTTCTAAGGACGGTCTTCTTTCGGATGATCGCAAGATGGCGTATATGGGCGTCGTATCAAAACTCTCTCGCCTTCACGCTCTCGTTATGCCGGGAGATGAGGCCATGAAGATCGCCTCCGACATTCAGTTCTTCCAATCAATCCGCGAGGCAATTAGCAAGCAGACAGTCATGCCGCACATTATCTTCCCTGAAGAAACGGAAAGTGCCATCCGTAGCCTCGTCCAAGGTTCCGTTGAAGCGGAGGGCGTGATCGATCTTTTTGCCAAAGAAGGAGAAGAAAGGAAGAGCATCTCCATTTTTGATGAGAGGTTTGCCGAGGAAATTAAAAAATCAAAATATCAAAACCTTGCGATCGACACTTTCCGCAAGATGCTCGACCAAGAAATTAAGGTGCGCTCTCGCGCAAACAAGGCTCGTTACGAGACGATGCTTACTCTTCTCGCCGATTTGATCGAGAAGTATGAGAATAACGTTATCAGCTCGGCGGAAATTATTAAGCATCTTCTTGAAATCGCCGATGAAATCAAGAAGCTCGACCAAGAGAGCAAGGAACTCGGCTTGTCGTCGGAAGAGATCGTTTTCTACGATACGCTCGCTGGAGACCCCGACCTCAAGAAGGCGGGCATCGACATAAAGGAGTTCGTCAAAGAACTCACGAGGCGTATTCGTCGTGATCTCGCGATAGACTGGACGAACAACGAAACCATCAAAGCACGCATCCGCCAGAATGTGCGGCTGCTTTTACTACAGCGCGGCTTCATTGAACAGATGCAGACCGAGAGGCTGATAGAGTCGATCTATCAAGAAACGGTCAGGGTGTATCGCGAGTACTTACCCGCATAAATCAATGATTAAAAAGATACTTTCAATTGATGGCGGTGGAATCAAGGGAGTTTTCCCTGCGTCTTTTTTGAGCGTTATCGAAGAATCGACTGGCAAGAAAATATCCGATTATTTCGATTTGATTGTAGGTACTTCAACTGGAGGCATTATAGCGCTTGGCTTGGGAATGGGTTTTTCCGCAAAAGAGCTTCTGGAGTTCTATGAAGAATTGGGACCCGAAGTTTTTAAGGGGAATAAGTTCGCGCGATGTTTTAGAAGTTTGGGTATCTCAAAATATGATAATGCGTCATTGCGTACATCTCTCGAAAAAAAATTTAGCGACAAAAAACTTGGCGAAAGCAAGAATCGGCTGGTGATCCCAAGTTTGAATCTTGAGAACGGTGAAGTCCATGTTTATAAGACGGCGCATCACGAAAGATTTCAACGCGACTATAAGGAAAAGGTTGTTGATGTTGCTTTGGCGACGTCTGCGGCGCCGACGTATTTTCCAACTTATAGCTCAGCCTCGGGTACTCCGTTGGTGGATGGTGGATTGTGGGCGAATAATCCGATGGGATTGGCAGTCGTCGAGGCTATCGGAGTTCTTGAATGGCCGCGAGAGCAACTAAAAGTACTGAGTATCGGATGCACCACCGAGCCTCTTAACATTAAACTAGCCCGCAGATTCCCGATGGGCAAGGCGTATTGGGGTTTTAGGGTTGCGGATCTGTTTATGAGCGCCCAATCTTCCGCTTCTATAGGCACCGCTCAAATACTTGCAGGGCGTGATAACGTGACGCGAATTAGTCCCGCTGTTGCAAATGGAAAATTCGGACTCGATATTATTACTGAAATAGAATCTTTGAAGGGGTTGGGCGAGAGCGAGGCTCGTAAAGCGCTTCCAGAAATCCAATCGTTTTTCGTGGATAAGGCTGAAATATTTTCACCAATATATCATTAAAATGAAATTTGAATCCTATTTCGATAGTTTTCTCAAAAGTACAGTCAATCTTAACGAGACGAGGTATCAGACTGCCAAGTCAGCTACCGAAGCCGTAACCAGCATATTGCAGAACGACGAAGTATTTGGGGATAAATTCATTGACACCAGACCGCAGGGTTCGTTCAGGCAAGGAACCATAATTAAACCAGTCGATTCGGAAATGGAATTCGATGTCGATCTCCTTTTTGAGATGGAAGCCGTTGCTGGCTGGAGTCCTGCAGATTATCTCAATAAACTTTCGGCTCAATTGAAAAAAATGGATCGATATAAGGATAAAATTGATACTCGGGGGAAAACTCGATGTGTCACTATAGATTATGAAAGCGATTTTCATATGGACGTAGTTCCAGCAATTACAGTTGGAACTCAGTGCTTCATCATGAATAAAACCACGAATCAATACGAGGTGACTGATGGAGATGGATATGCTCAGTGGTTTTCTCGTCAAAATGCCATCGCTGGAAAAAAGAATTTAATAAAAACGATACGTCTGTTGAAATATATTCGTGATTCCAGGGGAACTTTCGACATAAAGTCAATCTTGTTAACGACGCTCCTAGGAAATCAGGTGTTTTCAACAGACAGCTCCCCGAAACAATACCCCGATCTCCCAACGACTTTTACTCGACTACTTTCTCGTTTGGATACGTATTTACAAAAGAACCCGTCGGTTCCGCTTGTTGCGAACCCAGTGCTGCCGACGGAATATTTCAACAGGCATCTAGATCAGAAAAAATATTCAGAATTTCGAGATGCTGTCCATTCTTATGCAACACTTTCCTTGGAAGCTTACGCTGACGCAAATGAAGCGAGTAGCCTAATGAAATGGCGGAAGATTTTCGGTGACTCATTTGGTATAGAAACCAGAGAAACATCGTTAACCGTATCGATCAATGGTTTACAGCTTGCCAACTTCAGCCATAAACAAGAGTTGAGTGATTTAGGTATCCCTTTTGTGAGTACCTCGGCAAGCGTAAATATTTCGGCTGGCCTTTATTGGGGACGGCATGATCATCGCGTGATAAATAGAACTTATAAAGGCGCGTTTCCTTCGAAAACGGAGATTCAGAGATATCACTGGCTTAAGTACACCGCCACAACCGACTACGGCGAACCGTACAATGTCTATTGGCAAGTGGTAAATACTGGAGAAAGCGCACGGCAGGCCGATGGCTTGAGAGGTCAGATCGAGATAGGAGGAGATGAAAAATGGGAACGCAGTCTTTACACGGGCGTTCATTGGGTAGAATGCTTCATTGTCAATCGGGCCACAAATCAATGCGTCTGTCGTAGCGGCCCATTCTTTGTCGGCTTTCGAGAAAGAGCTGGAGATGTGCCAAACTAATTCCTAGCTTTTATCTACCCAAAAGAAAATCGCCCCGAGGGCGATTTTCTTTTGGGCGTCACGGTCGCACTAGAACCTCGACTTACGAGGTTGGTACGATAGTAACGCCTAGACGGCGGGGACGGGAGGATTCGAACGGCTAGAACTACGTTGCCTTCTTCATCCCTTCGTCGCCTTATAACGGCTTTGAGCGACCAATAAGGACGCTCTGGACTCCTGGGCGGGGTTGCGTCATCCATTGTCTTGATGACAAACCTAATAAAGGGGTCGGCAGGAGCGGCGACCTCAACCAATCAGCCGCTGCCAGTAAAGGTCGCCTACTGTCTGTACGCAAGAAAGAGTACAGAGAGCGAGGAACAGCAAGTCCTTTCAATAGACAGCCAGATCAAGGAGATGATCAAGATCGCCGATCGTGATGGGCTTGAGATCGCGGAGATCAGGAAAGAGAGTCACTCGGCGAAGGCGACCGGGCAACGCGAAGTGTTCAATGAACTCCTGAAAGATATCCGCTCGGGCAAATTCAGCGGCATTCTAACATGGGCACCGGATCGCTTGAGCCGCAATGCGGGCGATCTTGGCACACTCGTCGATCTCATGGATCAGAAATCATTGATTGAAATCAGGACATTCAGCCAGAAATTCACGAACAGCCCGAGCGAGAAATTCATGCTGATGATTCTCTGCTCAACGGCAAAACTTGAGAATGATAATAAAAGTGAAAATGTGAAACGAGGGCTACGGACAAGGTGTGAGCAGGGGCTAAGACCTTCAATGGCCCCGACTGGATATTTAAACGAAAAGCGCAAAGACAAGGCCTGCGAAGTCATCGTCGATCCGGTGCGTGCGCCCATCATCAAGCAGATGTTTGAAAAGGTTGCCAACGAGCAATGGTCGGGCAGAAGGCTCTATGCGTGGCTGAGGCATGAGGTAAAGTTCAAAACCGCTACAGGAAAATTTCTGGCTCTTGGGAACATCTATATGCTCCTCAAGAAAACTTTTTACTATGGCCTCTTTGAATATCCCGTCGGTAGCGGAAATTGGTATACTGGCCAACATACGCCGATCATTACGAAAGAACTCTATGACCGAGTGCAGGAGCAGCTCGTCCGGAGTGAAATTAATAAAGACAACAAGGAGTTCGCCTTCACGAGACTTATATCCTGCGGGGTGTGCGGATCAGGGGTCACGGCTTGCGAGAAGTACAAGAACCAGCAGAATGGGGACGTGCATCGGTACGTGTACTATCGCTGCACGAAATCAAAGGATCCCCACTGTCCGGAGGGGTATATTAAAGAGGAGGAAATCATCGAGCAAATCGTGAATATTCTTGATACGCTTGATATCAGCGAGCTGGGTATAAGGCACAAGTTCAAGGACGAAATAACACGGTACAACAAGTTCCGAAAGATCGCCCTGGGCAAGAACCGAGAGAAAAATCCAGAACCCGAAGAATTCGATGCCAAATCTTATGCCGTCTATCTGTTAACCGAAGGATCAATTACGGAGAAGCGAGAATTGCTATCGAATCTGAAGAGTCGATTGGTGCTCAAGAATAGAATCATCACGCTGGCGGTAACAGTAGCACAATAGCAAAAAATTATCGGACAAAAACAAAACAGCGATTGATCGCTGTTTTGTTTTGCGCCCTTGCAAGGTGGGTTACAAGGTCGCCCGCGCGGGTCAGGGACCAGAGTCCCTTGAACCGCGCCCTGAGTTGTGCCCCCGGAGGGAATCGAACCCCCATCAAGACCTTAGAAGAGTCCTGCTCTATCCATTGAGCTACGAGGACGAGAAAACGATTTCGGTTTGATTCTAAAACAGATTTAAGATATTGTGAATGGCGACGATATGAGCAGTGTTTCGACGCAAAAAAACGGGCTGTCGTATACCGGTAGTACGCCTGCTTTGGGAGCAGGTAGACTGGGTTCAATTCCCAGCAGCCCGACAATTCCGATCTCAAGTTTTTCGAAAGACGTTACACTCAGATAAGGCATTTAGGGGCATGCGAAGACGAGCCCCCTAAATGCCTTATCTGAGTGTTTAAAAAATCTTTTGGAAAGGAGATGCTCCGTTTATAAAAACGATTTGAAAAAAAAATCGTTGCCTGTTATTATAACGAGGCAATTTTGGTATGCCGCGGTAGCTCAGTGGTAGAGCGCAGCCCTGAAGAGGCTGGCGTCGGGGGTTCAATTCCCTCCCGCGGCACAGAAGAGTGATATAAATTCAACCTACTTGGTGTAACTGCATATTTTCACGCAACATTTTGCTCTCAAAGTAATCTTCAATGACTTGTGTCCCGATACTCTTAAAGCGATCTATTTGCCCGAGGAGGTCGAGATCATTTCCCGGAGCAACTTCATTTTCACTAAAGCCTAGATTAAACTTCGGTCCCTTTTTATTTATCCGATTCACCGATTTCCAATCCATCAAAGCCTTTGTCGGATCGTCTCCCTTGTAATAAACGATTTTTGTAGGTTTTTTTTCGGGATGTTCTTTAAAATAATTTTCCCAAAAATCTTTTGAGTTTATCCGGTTTTTGGTTTCTTGATATAAGATCCCTCCATCTTTTAAGTCTTGATCAATCAAAGAATCAATCGACTCACTCCCCGTTGAACTTTCTGTACGGCGTCCCTTCGCCGTTTGTAAACTATGAAGATTCTGGTAATTCAGAACGACATCCTGCAATCGAGGATCGGCGATGCCGTAATCAGTTTTCAATTTATCGCGGAACGGTTGTAATTTTTCGGGAGTCGGTGGCATATCAACTACTTCCATGGCTTTTTGGGCAAATTCAACGAATTCACGAGAGTCAATTAATTTTCTGAACAGTAATTGGTAATTCTTATTTACTATTGGATTGTTATTTTCGTCGATTTCATATCTCGATCCAGTCTTCTTATCAACCTCAGCGTCGGCGGGAATGAAAATCAGTCCGGCATTAATATTTATGCCCCTTTCTTCGTTCGCCCAAACCCATTGATCGTTGTAGTCATTGTCTCCTCCTTGGGTAAGGTCACCACGAAAGCGATATTGGGATGCTATGAAAACCGAAGGATATGCTATAAATATTTCATTTCCCTTCTCTGCTCCATAGAAGGCGTCGGCGACGTTTTCGGCGGCAACATGAACGGCGGCACGATCGCCGTAACTGCCTATTCCATTTTCATATTGGCGGTCGGGATCTGTCACTCTATCCAAACGTTCTAATGCTTCTTTTTTTGTATCATGATCCTTATTGATAACCAGCCTTTCAATCTTTTCTTTCTTCTCCTCCTCAGTCATCGCGATACTCAGGGCGGAGCGAAGACTTCCGCTGTCAACGATGTTCATGAAACCAGTATGATATTCTCCTTCGCCCGCAGTATGAAAGGCGTGTCCAACATGATCTCTTATTCCCTGACGGGTCACATGAGTTACCATTTCATTTGGAAATCTTCTCAGTAAGAGGGCGTAATCCTCCAATGAAAGCGAAGATAACTGTTCTTCCGTAAAATATTTGGAAATATCCTCCTTCGTATATTCAGACTCTGCCCATTTTTCTTTTTGTTTTTTATAAAAATCATCTAACAAAAATTCTGATTGTCTCTCGACAGATTTTTTTTCTATCTCGGAGATGTCTTTTTTATGCTCGAGAAATATGGGTTGAGATTCCTTTAGCTCCTCATAGCTTTTGGTCCCATTTAGAATATCGGCTTTTAATTTTCTTACTTTGAAATAGTTTAAGAATTTACCAACCCCTGATTCATTTAATCGCTCGATGTCTTGTTCTGTTTTTTTTATATTTTCGAGTTCCCTGGAGATATTTTCTTTATTTTCACCCACCTGTTCTTCTCTTTTTTTCTCATCACGAAAATACTCGCTCCTTTTTGAACGAATTTCTTCAGCAACGCTATCACGTTCTGTCTTGTCACCAATCTTTGAAAAATCCCTTAAAAACTTAGGTGCGTTTTCCATTTTCTATTATTGTAACTCTGTAGAACTAAAAAATGGAGTTTGAATTGATCTTGTAATGAACTAGGCCTAAAGAGGATCACATAGCTCTATATTTCTTCATTTTCTTGCGGAGTCGTCTAATAGCCTTATTCGAGCGTTATCATAAATTTTAATGCGTGGCCATGCCATGAAATTGTCTACAAAATTAAAATCTATTAAAACGAGATGTATTATAACGTTATGTTTTCATAGTGGCTTATTGCGTAATCTTTCGCTCCACAAATAATCACAGTTAAAAGATCTATCCTCCATCCCCTATCGCCAGCGAGTTCCTTGTGAGAGTTTGCGAAGAGTCGACACGCCCTGCTTATTTTTTTGAATTTATCTTTTGTCAAATTATCTTCCGGGATGAGACCACTGAGGTTCTCTTTGAGAGTTTTTACCTCAATAAAAACTAGGGTTTCGTTAAATGATTTGGCAATGATGTCTATTTCATCAAATTTCTCACGGTAGTTACGGAATAAAATCTTATACTTCTTTTTAATTAAAAATTTGCAGGCTAAATCCTCCCCTATTTTCCCAATATTTATATTATTATCAGATTCTGGCATTTAAATGTGTTTAGCGACAAACATATTTAAATTAATTGAATATGTTTGTCGCTAAACACATTTAAATTCACTAATTTCAATTTAAATTAAAAAATGCATATAAAATGGGCATTTTATTAAGAAAGATTAAAAATTAATAAAAAATATCGTTTAAAGTGTTTATCCTAAACATTTTGATAAACATTTTTGTTTATCAGATAAAAAACCTATATAAAATAAGTATTATTGAATTTATAATTTTTTAATAATTACTTCAGAAATAGGAAATAATCCGGCAAAGGTTAATATATTATATTTTGCCGGATTATTGCCGTATTATAGTGATTTGCCGAATTGACTTATGTGTGAAAATCAAAGATACTAACCCTCATGACAAAAGAAATATTAGAAAACTACAAAAATAAACTTCTTCACGAAAGGCTGCTCATTACTCGCGAAATCAAAGATTTTGAAAAACCAGTAAATTTTGGAACCGACATCGACCATGGCGACGAAAAGACCGACGAAGCCGAAGAGCTGAGCAATCGCTTCGGAGAGGAAAACGATCTAAAAAAACGCCTCGACGAGATTGATGCGGCGCTCGAAAAAATAGAGAAGGGGAGTTATGGCGTTTGTGAAACATGCGGCGGAGAAATAGAAACTGAAGTTCTAGATATCGATCCTGAATCGCGCCTCTGCAAAGAATGCAAAATAAAAAGCTGAACCGCAAATATCTTTTAAGAATTTTTTAATGTCGGATGTGGTAGAAGTGAGACATGTCAGTAAAAAGTCTCGCGAAAACATATTCGGCTGAATTGGAAGGTATTAATGCAAAACTCATCGAGGTGGAAGTCGACATAAACGTTGGCCTCCATTCTTTTAATATCGTCGGCCTTCCCGATAAATCTCTTAATGAAGCGAAGGAGCGAGTAAATTCTGCGCTCAAAAATTCCGGTATCAAACCGCCGAACCGTGAAAATCGGAAAATAACCGTCAACCTCGCGCCGGCGGATATAAAGAAAAATGGTTCTCATTACGATCTCGCTATCGCGCTCGGTTACCTTCTGGCAACAAAACAGATCGCGGAATTTGATCCGCGGCATAAAATATTTTTGGGTGAACTTGCGCTCGACGGAAGATTGCGTCCCGTAAACGGTGCGTTGAACATTTCTCAGATGGCGATCGGGTCCGGATTTCATCAGCTTTTTCTTCCGGCACAAAATGCAAATGAAGCAGCGGCGATAGAAGGCGTGACTGTTATTCCTATAAATTGTCTTCAAGAAGTAATCGATATTTTAGAAGAGAAAAAAATAGCGGCGCCGTTTCGGTTTTGCGAACTCAAAAACATACCGGCGTCTTATCCAAATTTTTCCGAGATAAAGGGCCAGGAAAACGCGAAGCGGGCGCTCACGATCGCGGCGGCTGGCGCACACAATATCATAATGATCGGATCGCCGGGCGTCGGAAAAAGTATGATTGCACAGACGCTCGGGGGCATCCTTCCGGATCTCGAACGACATGAAGCGATCGAGGTCACAAAAATTTGGAGTGTGGCAGGACTAGATCCTGGAGGCCTTATCACAAGACGCCCCTTTCGATCGCCGCACCAAACGTCGTCGCAAATCGCCCTTATCGGCGGGGGATCAGATCCGAAACCAGGAGAGATAAGTCTTGCTCACCGGGGTGTTCTTTTTCTTGATGAAATACCAGAATTCCAAAAGGCGGCACTTGAGGCACTCCGCCAGCCTATGGAATCAGGCGTTATCCACATTGCCCGCGCACGGCAAAGCCTCACGCTTCCGGCGAAATTTATGCTCGTGGCCGCCATGAATCCCTGCCCGTGCGGCTACTACGGAGATCCAGATCACGAATGCCGATGCACACCGCGGGAAGTGATAGCCTATCAGAAAAAAATTTCAGGTCCGTTTCTTGACCGAATTGATCTCCAGATAAAAGTTAAAAAGATAGCGCTCGATGAACTGCGAAGTCGCAGTGAAAACACAGCAGAAAGCGCGGCGGTAAAAATAAAAGTTATGGCGGCGAGGCGTATTCAAAAAGAACGTTTTAAAAAGATATCGGGCGGAGAAAAAATTTCCACGAATGCCGACCTAAGTGCACGCCAAATCGAGCACCTCGCCGACCTTGATGCATCAGCCGAAAAATTTTTAGAGACGCTCGGCAAATCATACCTGTCACCCCGCGGTTATTATCGAATGCTAAAAGTTGCCCGTACTATTGCCGATATCGAGGCAGGAGAACAAGTAACCGCGAAACATCTTGCCGAAGCATTCAGCTACCGGCTCAGAGAGGAAATTTGAGCCTGTTTCAAGCCGAAATTATTGCCGGGATCCTTGACTGCGCCTAAAGTGTCGGAAAAGATTGATTTTTGATCCAGTACACCGTCGCCAGAAACTGCGGCAACAGGCGAAAGGGTTCGTGTACCGAAAAGCGTCGCGGTGGTTTCAGCGCCTTGTGCCGTGGATATAAGGAATTCGGAGCTTCTGCGAGCCGATGCAACCTCCACGATACCTGTTTTACCGTTCAATACAGAAACTCCAGAAAGCAATCCACCTATTGCCAAAAAAACAGCCACGATCAATGGCATGCTGTCTTTTTTCATTTTTTTAAAAAGTAACCAATGCGTGTATAATACCAAAACCTATCGGAATCCGCAAATGCCCCAAAACAATAATTCTATTCGGTTGAATGAGGCCCAGGAACGTGCAGTACACGCACCGATGGGACCCCTTCTGATTGTTGCCGGGGCGGGAACGGGAAAAACAAGTACGCTTGTGAGTCGGATTCTTCATTTAATAGAGGAAGGTATCACGCCGCAAAAGATCTGCGCAATCACCTTTACCAATAAAGCCGCAAACGAAATGGCCGAGCGCTTAGCGCTTAGCGCTAAGCCATATATTGGGACTTTCCACTCTCTGGGGGCAAAAATATTAAGAAAAGAGTGCCATTCGTTCGGCCGTGAGCCGAACTTTGCCATCTTCGACGATCATGATTCTTTTGATCTTATCAAAAAAGCGGTTAAAAGCATTTATCCCGTGAAAAAAGGCGGCGATGAACGACCATCGAAATCTGCCAAAAAAGATGAGGCGCCGGCATTCTTTGCGCAAGAGATCTCCGAGATAAAGAATGATGCATTCATGAAAGGCAAGCACCGCACGCAAATCTCTCCAGAAAAGGAAAGCCAGATCATGACGATCTTCGGCCTCTACGAGGCCGCGCTCCAGCGCAACAATGCGTTCGACTTCGACGATCTTATCCAAAAACCAGTTATGCTGTTTAAAAAAAATCCTGTTGCTCTCAAAAAATATCAAACGATGTTTGATGCGGTATTGGTTGACGAATGGCAAGATATCAATCCTATGCAATATGAATTTGTGAAGTTGTTGGCCGGCGGACACCGCAATCTGAGCGTGGTAGGGGACGACGAACAAACTATCTATACCTGGCGCTATGCGGACATCAAGACATTTTTGAATTTCGATAAGGACTGGAAGGATTCGGCCGTGCACTTTCTGGAAGAAAATTATCGCTCGACGGCAACTATCGTGAACGCCGCGCAGGCCGTCGTGCAAAACAACCGCTTTCGCACGCCGAAAAAATTGCGAACATCGAACCCGGAAGGTGATTCCGTCACGCTCTTTGAGGCCTGGGGTGAAAACGACGAAGCGGTATGGATAGCAAAAAAAATTTTTGACCTGCAAGCCGCAAATCCCAATAATTCTGTCGGCATCCTTTATCGTACCAACGCCCAATCGCGCGCCATTGAACAGGCGCTGATCCGGGAAAATATTTCCTATCGCATTTTTGGGGGATTAAAATTTTATGAACGCAGGGAAGTAAAAGATGCGGTTGCGGCTCTCCGCTACGCCGCAAATCAGAAAGACGAATTAAGCCGAGAGCGCCTCGAAAAAAACTTCTCTCGGAGAAAATTTACAGAATTCAAAGATGCGATCGCGACGACAAAGAGCCTGACACCAGCAGAAATACTGAATATTTTTCTTGAAACATTCGGCTATTTTGACTATCTCGAACAGAATTTTATGAACGCCGGCGAACGGGAAGAAAACATTTCCGAGCTCGCCACATTTGCAGCAGAATTCAAAACGCTCGCCGACCTTTTGGAAAAAGTCTCTCTCGTCCAATCAACTGACGTACCGTCAGGAGGCACCGCCGAGACAGAGAAGGAACATGGAGCGAGCGACGGCTCCGTCGTCCACCTCTCTACGATTCATCTTGCGAAAGGCCTCGAATTCGATTCTGTATTCATCGCTGGCGCCGCGGAAGGAGTCCTGCCGCACATCCGATCAATGGACAGCAATGACCAACTCGAGGAAGAACGGCGCCTCATGTATGTTGCTATGACGCGCGCGCGAAAAAAACTATTCATCAGTTTCTCCGGCATGCCGTCGCGGTTTTTGAGCGAAATCCCCTCCGAATATCTGTGCACCGCCGGAAATGAGGAGCAAGAAGACGATCTTAATGGTATTGATGCGGAACCGGAAGGGAGCTACTCGTCATTTTAAATTTTAAAAATCACCTCAAGGCCTTTATGAAAAAACTCGGGCAACACTTCCTTAAAAATAAATCTGCGCTGCAATTGATCACGGGATCTCTCGATCTCGTTCCGGATGATGCCGTTATTGAAATTGGCCCTGGCCACGGCGAGCTGACGGAATTTTTAGCCGCGACCCCGGTAAAAAAAATCGTGGCAATCGAAAAGGATGTAAAGCTTTGTGGCTCTTTAATAAAAAAATTTCATGGTGACGACCGTTTGGCCGTACTTTCCGGCGACGCGCTCGCAATGCTGCCGATCCTTATTCAAGAATCAAGATTCATGAATCGTGGTTATAAAATCGTCGGCAATATTCCGTACTACATCACCGGCCATCTCTTCAGAATTTTCGGCGAGCTCAAATGTAAGCCGGAACGATGTTCGTTCACGATTCAAAAAGAAGTCGCGGAACGGGTTTGTGCCGAGCCGCCCCGCATGAATCGCCTGGCGGCAAGCGTGCAGTTTTGGGCAACTGTAAAAATAATAAAGACGCTTCCCGCAAGCGATTTTAGTCCGCCACCCAAGGTTTCCTCGGCAATCATCGTTTTAAAAACTACCGGGCCGCGCGATATCGATACCCAAAGTTATTACGCGGCTGTACGAGCGCTCTTTTCCCAACCGCGAAAAACGCTTTCTAATAATCTTATAAAGGCAACGGGGGACGAAGGGAGTGTTGTGATAAAAAAACTGTCGGCAATCGGCATAGTTCCAAATCACCGGCCACAGGATCTCATGATAGATGATATCTTAACCATCGCGCGAGCATTTTTCTAATTTCTGCACATGTTTCCGATGTACTTGATTTTCCGTTTGCGGTACAATGGAAACAATGCTTGATGTCAAAAAGCTCATCACGGGGTTCCTGATTTTGGCACTCGGCGCGAGCGCCGCGATGTGGATCCTATCCAACGCTAACGGCACACCGGGAGCAAGCTCGGGTACGCTGGCCATGGAGACATCTCCGTCTTCCCTGACGAGCAACAATGCTTTTCTTTCAGCAAACGTCGCACCCCAAGATGTCGCAGACCTCCTTGCGAGCCAACCTTTATCTTCTTCCACGGAAGCTGCTCTTGAGCAACCAGGAAACCTAACCGGAACGCTCGGAAACTCTCTTCTTAATGGTCTCGTTGCCGCAAATCCAGATGGAATTCAAACCGACGCCAATAACAATCAAGAGATCAATCAGTCCGATGACGGAGCCATCCTCTCTGAACTTCAGAACAATCCGGCAACTTCCAATATTTCAATCCCCGATTGGGATACCGAGGCCGCGAATATACCGATCCATGCCGTTACGGCGACATCTGAAACCAACGTTACCGATTACAGCAACGCCCTTGATACAATCTTCAACAATTCTTTTTTGCAAAATGGTATTCAGAATATGGTCAGTGACACTTCGGGAGCTGACCCTGCGAATATAAGCTATGTTCAATCCGCCGTGGCGGGAGCACTTAATAATGTTGCTTCTCTCGAAACACCGACAAACCTGCGTGACTTTCAAAAAAGTTTTATTAAAGTCCTGGTATACGAAAAAGATTCACTTTCGCTTGTGGAAAACTCGAGTACGGATCCAGTAAAAACATCTCTTATTCTTCAAGGTGAAGAGGCGAAATATAACCTTGCTCTTAGCGATTTTGAAAATCAATTTGAAAAGGCACAGTCCTTAAACGGTTTTTCTTTAGGAGGAAAATCGGATAATGGATCGAAAACTCCCGCGTTTGCATTTTTAGAGACATTTTTCGCCATACCGACCGCCCATGCCGTTTTCGGTGTCGGTGACGTTGTCATTGATCCGGCGGTCTTAGCGCGGATGATCCTTAACTACGCTTATGACGTTGCTCTCCAAATCGCCAAGAATGCACTTATTTCCTTCATGCAAAACAAGGTTCTTACTTGGATTGCGGGCAATGGGGCACCAATGTTTGTAAAAAATTGGGCGACCGATATGGCGAATGCAGGAGAGATGTCCGCCATAAATGCCATCAATAGCAACTATGCTTGCGTGAACCCAAATACGATCTTCCCTCAGATCCAGGTGATCTTAAACGCCATCTACAAGCCGGGCAATAATGTCTGCGAGGCGACATTCCAAAGTGCGCTTTCCAGTGGCGATCTTCAACAATTTTATAATAATTTTTCAAAGGGTGGGTTTGTAACCTTTGGGGAAACGCTCATGCCAAGTAATGATTTTTACGGCGGTCTTTTCTTTGCCGCACAGAGCGTCGGACAGGCCGCCCGACAAGGACAAAGCTTGTTTACCCTAAAGACAACCGCCCAGCAAGGTTTCAAGGGTACTGAAAAATGCGCCGACGGAAGCGACCCAAATGGTACCACGATAAATTGTATTGATAATACAACAGGGATTGCCGTGCCAATCAATGACGAACCGAATGGTTCTTGTCCGGCAGGGACCGCCTCTGAATCCTTGGCGAGGAACGGGGAATGTGCCGACGGGTCGGAACCCCAGACCACCAGCCCCGGCCAAGTCACTGGCCAAATATTCTCTACGTCTCTCCAGGGCAGTACACAACTCGTCACGGCCGCGAACGACATAACAGGACTTTTGAACGCTGCGGTAAATTCACTCCTGAGTGGTCTCGCAAACACCGCCATCAACTCCGCGGGGAATGCGATAAATTCAGGCTTGACCGGATCAATTCCTCAGACATCATCTCCGTCCTCCGTGGCGCCAGGAATTCCCTCGGGGCACGGTGTAACTTGCTCTCCGCAAATATGGACAACAACATTCGACCCCACCGTCGGACAGTCCTCGATAACACTCTATGCTTCCGGCGGCGTCGACGCGACGGGCAATGCCGCCTATACCTGGTCTGCGCCTGGTTCTATTGCGTCAAGCGGCGGCACAACCCAAGGATCTCCATTTCAGGCAACATACTCCGCGGCGGGAACTTATAACGTTACAGTGACCGCCTCGGACGGCAGCAACTCGTCCTGCCAAGTGGTTCTTGCAACATCAACCACGACGACTCTTCCGCCGTCTCAGCCATCAACCAACACATCCGGTGTAAGCTGCTCTCCGCTTAATCAGATCGTAACTTTCGCTCGCCCCTATTCCTCCATCACGCTCGCCGCTACGAGTACCCCCACAACTACTCCTGCCACCTACACCTGGTTGGCCCCTGGCTCCACCGCGGCTGTTAGTATTAACACAACGACATTCCAAGTAACCTATAGCGCCACGGGAACCTATAGTATCTTTGTAACCGCTTCAACGGGGAGCGGCACTTCAACCTGCACGGCAAATCTTATCTCTTCCGGAACAAACATCCAGCCATGAGAAAAAATTCCTATAAAAGGATACTCTCTGTTGCGGCATTTGTGGCGCTTTTTCTAATATTTGCTCCCAGAGGTGTCGTGACGGCCCAGACAACGGGCCAATATTATGGTCCTTCACCGACAACGCCGATCTCGGGAGCGTCCACCAATACGACTGCTCCAGCCGAAAGCACAGCTCAACAATCCACATCCAAAGCACCGACCGATGCCCTCGATTGCGGCAGTGACCTTGCAACCTGCGTTGTCTATTTCGTTTCCTACCTCATCAATAAGCTTATTGCTGTTTTTATCTCTCTGGGAGCAACTTTTTTAGCCGGCATGCTCGCGCTTAACGAAACCGTGTATTCTTCACCCGCGGTACAAACTGGTTTTTCTATAGTTCTGTCTTTTGCAAACCTCGGTTTTGTCCTGGCTATTATTGTCATTGCTATAGCGACCATTCTTCAAAGCCAGACCTACGGAGTGAAAAAACTTCTCTGGAAGTTGGTCGTCATGGCAATTCTTGTTAACTTCGGTCTTGTTGCAACGCGGCCTATTTTTAGTTTTTCCGACAGTATCTCAAATTATTTCGTGGCTCAGATAGGCGGAAACGCAAGTGGTCTCGCTACTAATGTAACCAACGCTTTTTCCCCGCAGGAATTTTCTGGAGGCTATGTCGGGGGGACACCAACCGTCGGACAGGTTGTCGGGGGAGTTGGTGCTGGAATCGCAGGGGCACTCACAGTATGCGGCACAGTAACGGCGGCGGCGAGTGTCACGTTAACTCCTATTGTCGGAGGAATAGCTGGCTTGCTCTGCGTTGGAGGGTTCTATCTTGGTGGAGCCGCACTTGGCGGAGTCGTCCAATCGGTCGCCAAATTAGTAAGTGGTGGCGATTTCAATGACGCTTTTGTCGCCATGATTATAGGGATGATCACGTCGGCCATACTTCTCGCTATTGCAGCGTTCAGCTTGATAGCCCTGGCCGTTATGTTGCTGATCCGCTACCTTTATATGACCTTTCTCCTTATTCTCCTGCCCCTCGCATGGCTTGCGTGGGTATTCCCGGGCGTAAGCAGTTATTTTAAAAAATGGTGGGATTTGTTCCTAAGATGGACATTTTTCCCCGCGATTGCTCTCTTTTTTATATATCTCACTTTCCTTATTGTTCCGAACGCCACGGGTGGAAAAACGAACCCATCATATCTTTCAACATCCTTAGGAACATCGCCTTCGGCGATTACATCACAAGACCTAGCAACCCGCCAGGAGGGACTTGGGCAGCAAGCGTTGACTGATATAGTTCTTGCGGGAATGATGCTTGGCGGTCTCTTCGCTGCAAATAAACTTGGCATCGCCGGCGCGGATACCGCAATCAAGTACGCAAAAACAGGAGGAAATTGGGTGGCGGGGAAAGCAGGTAAACAGACTCAGAAGGGACTGAGGGCGGGTTACGGTGCCGCAGATGAAGGCTTGAGACAACGTTCAAAGACGGGACGAGGGATTACCGAGCGACTTCAGGGAAGCCGTATTGCGCCGATAGCCGCCCTCGGTCGTGGCATTAGCAGTGTAAGCACGAATGAAAAGATGGTAGAAGATGCTAAGAAGAATGTTCCTAAAAATCCCGAAGAAATCAAGAGAAATCTTGCTGGTTCCATGAATAAGGAGATGCAGTTTGCCCATATTGCAAAACTTGTTGAGATGGGCGAACTGACAGGCACTGAAGACGTGAACGGAAAAAATATAAAGGAATTTTTAGATTCCAACGGTGATGTCATGAAGCGTTATGGCCAAACAAAATTGAGCGGCGATGCAGACAAAGCAATGGGAGAGAGTAAAGAGATGCGCGACGCCAGAAAGAAAGTGGATGCGGCCACTGAAGCGGGGACTGACACCGCCGCCGCAATGCAAGAACTAAACAATGCTGTCAGGCGGTTTGTGGAAAAACTCAGTAAGGCGGACGTGGCAAAGATGAACGTAAACGGTATGTTTAGTGATGAAACGGAGGATTCTAAGCAAACGCTTGCTAGTATTGCAAAATATAACCCTGCCCTTTTGCCGAATATACTCGCAAAGGCCAAGGCATCGGTCGGAAATAACATGCGGCGCATGTTTGATAAGCTATGCAAGGACGAAGAAGCTAATATTGGGCCATGGCAAAACGATGAAAAAATGAAGGCCAGAAATATTGAGATCACCAAGAGATTGGAAAAATTAAAGGAAAATCTTGAAACCGTTCAAACTGATCCCAAGATGAACGACGCTGAACGGATAGATGCTCAAGAAAAAATAGAAGCAGAACAAAACAAACTTCAAGACGAAGCTTCTAAAATGCAGGATAATTATGTTGAGAAAAAATTGAATGAAAAATATCACAAAGATACCTTTGAAAAAGCGATGGCTAACAATGTTTTTGCAGCGACAAGCGAACCATCCAGCGGGTCCCGCCCTGGCACTAGCGACAAATAACACCACCAAGCAAAAATCATGACCTCTATCCCCAAAGAACAAGTAATGAAAAGGTGGGATTCTCTTCCCCTTGTTTTTCGCGAGGCGCTCTGCTCAGAAATAAATTCCGACTTCATCTGGAAAACCTGCGAGGCTGAATATATCCCAAATGAAAAAATTTACACGGTCTCACGAGTCGCTGGTATTGTCCTTATGGGCTTCCTCCATCCGGAAGACATGGCGGCCGAAATCCGCGATGAAATCGGTGTTGATATTCGTATCGCAACGTCTATAGCAAACTCAATCAATCAAAGGATTTTTGCCCCTATTCGAGCCGACATCGATAAAATTTACAACCCGATCACCCCAACGGGAGCAGCTCCGAAAATTATCGAGGAAATACGTCCTGCCGGAAGAACGTCAGCATCGGCTCCGGCACCGCTTCCTCCTGTTTCGTCCGCAGCACCGCTATCAGCCGCCGTCCCGCCAACTCCAAAGACAGGATCAGTGAAGCCTATTCTTGAGAAAACTGCCGCTTCGTCCGATGAGTTTTCGCGGCTTGAAAAAAAATCCGCCCCGGCATCTATTCCGAAGCCCGTCGTTCTCCAGACTGAATCCGTCTCGCGACCAATCCCGAACGCTCCAAATTTCAAGCTTCCCACAATTGCAGAAGACATCATGGCCGATAAAAAAAATCCAGAACCACTACCCATAAGATCTGCTATCGTTGAGTTTGGCGGCACATCAATTCCAAGCCCGAGGAAAACCATCCCTGTGCCACAACCTTCTGCAACTCCTAAAATAACCGTTGTTCGCTACGGCAATGAGAAAAGCAAACCTCCCATACTGCCGCCCGTGCCAGAACCCGCGAGGACTATAACCGAGATAACGCCGGAAACGTTGAAAACCGTTACGCCGATGCCGAAGGCGCCTTCATTCACGCCCATTTCGCAAATTCCCATCCCTTCGGTTGCTGCTTCAAAACCTCCGGTCCCGGTCACGCCGATATCTTCCAGTCCTTTCAGCGCACCAAAGCCCCTTGCCGCACCGGCTCCGCAAATTCCACAGCCTATAAACACATCCGAAAAGACGACCCAGAAAGACTATTCAGAAAAAGGGAAATAGTTTCTTGTTGACTTCCGAGTCGACAATTAAATTAATGATTTTTTATTAAGCCTTCGGTTTGTAATTTATTCATTGCACCGAGGGCTCTTCTTTATTTAAAAATAGAGCGCGGTTTCCGGCTCCCGCGAGGCGAGCGGAATGACATCCTGCGCGGGAATGGCATATAATATACTCATGCAATTTCAGGTGCCGCAATTTATTGAAACGGAAGATAAAATCGTCGGGCCCTTCACGCTCCGGCAGTTTATGTATGTCGCGGGTGCCGGAGTCCTGAGCGCCATCTTTTATTTCACGCTCGCCACGTGGTTGTGGCTGATCCTCACGGTCATTCTTCTTGGCATCGCCATCGGCGCAGCGTTTGTGAAAGTGGAAGGACGGCCCCTGGGGAACGTTCTTATCTCGGCGCTGGGTTTCTATTGGAGGCCTCAAACCTATATCTGGAAACCTGAGGAACAACCCGTTGCCGCCGCGATTCGGCACAACGATGACAACAGTGGTATTTCCCTCGAAAAAATTATCACCGGCGCGGCGCTCCATAAGCGCTGGGAAAATCTTCAGACCGGGCAGAAAACGCAGGAGAACAAGACCGTAGAGAATAAAATGAACGCGCGGTATCAGATCTTTCAGGGGGTCAGCGGCGAGAGGAAGGCGGCGAAAAGAGTGGATTATAGATAGAAGAAAATTTTCCACCGTCCCGTTTTAAAACGAAACTGTCCCGTTTCTTATAAAATAAAAAGGTTCGGTCTGGATTCCGGCTTTCGCCGGAATGACAGATGAACTATACTTAAACCATGCCAGCGCCCTTGGTAAAGCAGAATACGGGAAATTCCCTCGATCTCGTTGACATCAAAGAGATCCGGGGAAATGTCGTTGTTGTAAAAGATGGCAGTCTGCGGCAGGTGGTTATGGTAGGCGGTGTTAATTTCGCGCTGAAGTCGGACGAGGAACAGACACTGATCGTTCAAGCCTATCAGAATTTTTTGAACAGCATTGATTTTTCTCTTCAGATCATCGTTCACTCCCGAAAAGTCAATATCGACGGCTATATCGAAGGCCTCTTGCATCGGAAAGAAGATGAATCGTCGCCGCTTCTCCAAAGCCAGATCGACGAATATATAAATTTTATCCGTGAGTTCGTTGAAAAAAATTCGATCATGGAAAAAACCTTCCTGGTCGTGGTGCCGTTCTTCCCTGCTAATGCCGCAGCGCTCGGAACCGCGAAGGCGGCGTCGGGAATCTTTTCGTCGCTCATCGGCGGGAAAAAACCAGCACTGGCAGAAAAAACAGCGGCCCCAAAAACCGACGAGGAAACGGACCGCGCTTTAAAGGAAAATACGGAACAGCTTACCCAGCGCGTTGGGCAGATCGTAAGCGGCATTGCGGGCATCGGCCTCGATGCAAGCGTTCTTGAAAATCAGGAGCTCGTCGAGCTTTTCTACAACTTTTACAATCCCCAAACCGTCGAACGAGGGACGGCTGTCGCACCCCAAAAATAAGAATTCCCGTCCTTAAAACCGTTGAAAAATGGCCCGCCAGCAGGCGGGGATACAGAAGCCTGAATTCCGGCTTTCGTCGAAATGACAACAAAAGAGGGATATTTGAACCACACAAAGAAACCATGCCTATAGAACAAGATAAATCAAATTCAGATTCCCAACTTGGCGACGTCAAGAAGATTATCGCCCCCGCAGGCGTGGAAGTGTTCTCCAACTATCTGAAGATTGGCGACAAGCTTGCAAAAACATTTTTTGTGTTCTCGTACCCGCGCTATCTCACAACTGGCTGGTTTGAACCGCTGATCAATCTTCCTAATCTGTTCGACGTTTCCATTTTCATCAACCCGATCGATACCGGCACCGCCCTTAAAAATCTCCGCAAGAAGGCTGGCCAGCTTGAGTCACAAAGAAATGACGAAGCGGCAAAAGGATTAGTGCGAAACCCAGAGCTCGAAACCGCTATCCAGGATATCGAGACGCTCCGTGACTCTCTTCAGCAATCCGAAGAGAAACTTTTCAGTACCGGCGTTTATATCACTATCTATGCGGACACCGAGGATGATCTAGCGCGCCTCGAAAGCAAGATTACGAGTATGCTCGAGGCAAAAATCGTCTACATCAAGCCGGCGCTCTTTGAACAGCTTGAGGGGCTCTCTTCTATACTGCCACTCGACGAGGATAAGGTTGGCGTCACGACGCCGATGGACACGAGCCCGATCTCTTCGTTCTTCCCGTTCGTCTCCGAGGATCTCACGTCGAACCAGGGGATCATGTACGGCATCAACCTGCACAACAACAACCTCGTCATCTTCGATCGCTTCTCGCTTGAGAACGCGAATCAGGTTGTCTTTGCAAAATCAGGATCAGGAAAATCATATTCGACAAAGCTTGAGATCATCCGCTCACTCATGGCGGGCATTGAGATGGTCATCGTGATTGATCCCGAAAACGAATACTCGCGGCTCACCGAGACCTTCGCCGGAAGCATGTTCAATATCTCGCTCTCGTCTCACGAGCACATCAACCCCTTCGATATCCCGCTCATTCCCGAAGGAGAAGATCCGTCCGACGTACTCCGTTCGCATATCGTAACTCTGGCAAGCCTCATAAAGCTCATGCTCGGGAAAGTAACTCCGGAGGAGGATGCGCTTCTCGATCGGGCGATCACGGAAACGTACGCCTCGCGCGAAATCGTCTCTGGCATGGATTTTGCCGGCAAGGAGGCGCCTCTCTTGAGCGACCTCGAAACCGTTCTTCGGAATCTTGAGGGGGGGCGCGATCTGGCGGAAAAGCTTTACAAATACACCAAGGGGAGTTTCTCGGGATTCATCAACCAGCCGACCAATATCGACGTTAATAACCGCCTGATTGTCTTCTCGATCCGAGACCTCGAAGAAGAACTCCGGCCCATCGGCATGTTCGTCGTCCTAAATTATATTTGGAACCTCGTCCGCGCGAAGTTGGCAAAACGATTGCTCTTCATTGATGAGGCGTGGATCATGATGCAAAACGAAGACAGCGCGACATTTCTCTTTGGTCTCGTAAAACGGGCCCGGAAATACTATCTCGGCATTTCAACCATCACCCAGGATGTGGAAGACTTCCTGCGTTCGCCCTATGGCCGCCCGATTGTCACTAATTCTTCCATCCAGCTGCTCTTAAAACAGTCTCCCGCAACCATCGACATTGTGGCAAAAGCATTTGATCTTACCGACAACGAAAAAAATTTCCTCCTGAGCGCCGAGATCGGGACGGGAATATTCTTCGCTGGAAAGCGGCACGTGGCCATACAAATCGTGCCGTCCTATTTTGAGGATCAGATTATTACCACGAATCCCGAACAACTCCTCGAAGAAAAAGGTGATCTCCCCGCCTAAATCATGGAAGAAGAGAAAAAACCTTTCGATACTGTCTCGATCGTAATCCTCGTACTTCTCTCGATCGCAAACGATGCCGCCGAGATTTTCTTCGATATCCTCGCCGCAACCGTAGTTGGACTTCCGGGCGAGGCAATTATGGAGCCGATTGATTTTATTATGGATGGCATTGTCACGTTTTGGTTCTTTGGGGTATGCGGTTTCGGAGGACCTTCTATAATACAACTTGTCGACGACCTCCTTGAGCTCGTCGGCGTTCCGGGCCGGACCATCTGCGTCGTTTCGGGAATTCTCATCGCAAACAACCAGAAATTAGAAAAGGTTGCTGAGGTTGCCGGATCGCTCGAGACCGGTGGTGCGGGCAGGATAGAGGCTACAGCAGGGGAGGCGACTGAGGTTGGAGCGGTGGTCGCGACCGAAGCAAGAGAGACCGCTGAGGCTGAGGTCGCGGCAGGGGAAACAGCATCTGCGACTGAGAGCAGCGCCACGAGCGTCGAACCAGAGGCTGGACCAGCGAGAAGAGAAGCCGAGGTAGTTCACCCCGAGGAAGAACGTGGAATCGGCGAGGAGGGCGAAGGAGAAAAGAAGGGAGCCGAGGAAGAAATCGAAAAGGAAATGGAGCCCGAAGAAGAAAGACCGCCGGAGGAAGTCGAACAAGAAAAACTTTTTGAGAAAACTCCGCAGACATCAGAACAAGAAAATGAAGAGAATACCGAAGAATCAACACCATCACAGAATGTCTCCCTTGTAAGCGAAACCATCCGCAAGCATCAACGTGCTCAAGAAGTAAAAGAAAACCTTGAACACCCGAAAGCGCCACACGATGTTACCAATGACGACGAAAATGAAGATCTCCGGATTGCGGCGTAGTTCAAAATTGTTTTGATAAGATTTGTTATAATAACAGCATGGGAGCCAAAATAAAAATCTTTTCTTTGGTTATCGTCTCAGTGATACTTACAATGGCGTTTTCTTTGAAGACAAACGCTCAAGCCGTGCCGCAGATGATCGTAACGTGGCAGGCCTATGGGAGCTATATCCCGCCGGGCTACGCCGACAAGGCGCTTCCCAACCAGGAATCAGAGCTCATGGCGTCCCTCACGCTCCTTTCGAACGGCAAGCCGGTTGATCTCTCCAACCAAACTATTTACTGGTATCTCGACGATACGCTCATCGGGAACAGCATCGGGGAGCAACATATTATCTTTTCTCCGTTCGGCACCGCTCCCGCCTTTCTCACGCTCAAAGCGGAATTGCCGAACTACAACGGCACTCTTCTTATCCATCAAATTCAGATTCCCCTCATCAGCCCGAAAGCGGTCATTGAGGCCCCTCATCCAGCATCCCAGTTCTCCGAAAATCCCATAACGCTTCAAGGAACACCATATTTCTTTTACGTTTCCGATCCCAGTGCATTGTCCTACACTTGGTCGGTAAATGACCAAGCCTCGGCGGCAGCGGAAAATCCCCAAACGCTCCAGATCAACCTCGATCCCGCAACGCCATCGGGGTCGTCATTCAACGTTTCGCTCACAATCATCAACTCGCAGGACTCCGTAAGCGGCAATGACTCGACCAATGTCGTCTATGTAAAACAATTATAATGGAGATGATTTATAACATCATGCCTACCGTTGAGAAAAAATGGATCCTTGCAGCGTTCTTTCTTGCCGTAATGGTCTGTGTGGCTACGCCAGCCTTCGGCGTCGACGTTTCCCCCGCCATCCCCGTTTCCCCCGCCATCCCCGGCATGACGAGCGGGGTGGC
>CAYUBE010000003.1:0-58164 GCA_964442965.1 uncultured Candidatus Saccharibacteria bacterium | reverse complement strand
TTCAAAAAACCCTTTTCGTATCTGGCTGAAACGCAGGAGAGGACGCGAAGCGCCCAAAATATTTTTGAGAGAGATGAACTTTGGTGGACCGGAGGGGAGTCGGACCCCTGACCTCCTCATTGCAAATGAGGCGTTCTACCACTGAACTACCGGCCCGAGCAAAAAACAAATCTATTGTAGCTTGGGTATCGGAAAATAGGAAGTCACCTCATTGGCTCATGCTACCGAATGAGCCAATGAGGAAACCTTTACAAAGACGAGAAACGGCGGTAGGATGAAGCTCATGAAAAAAGACATTCATCCGACCTATTTCTCCGAAGCGAACGTGATATGCGCGTGCGGCAATTCGTTTGTCGTGGGTGCCACAAAACCCGAGATCCGCGTTGAGATCTGCGCGAAGTGCCATCCGTTCTACACGGGAGAGGAGAAATTGCTCGACGTCGCGGGACGCGTTGAGAAGTTCAAGGCGCGCCGCGAGAAAGCGTCCGCGGCTCCAAAAAAGGAAAAGAAAGCTCGCGTCAAGAAAGAAAAATAGAAAACGCGTTTCACAAAATTGATTCAGGATTTAGGAATCAAGATTCAGGACGAAATCACTCCTGATGCTTGAATCCTGGTTCCTGAGTCTTTTTTTGTCGGTCCTTTCTGGTATAATAGAAGCGTGAATCTACCCATCTCTTCCGATCAGCTGAAAACGATCCTTGTTGCTGAAGGGCTCATAACGCCGGACTCGTTCGATCGTCTCTTTGAGGACGCAGATAGAAAAGGACAAAGTATCATTGATGTTCTCGTTACCAACCATATCGCGGAAGCGGGGTACTTGAACGACGTGATCGCGAAAGCGCTCGGTGTTCCGAGAATCAAGCTTGCGGCGAGCACCATTGACAAGGATGTCCTGAAATTGCTCCCCGAAGCGATCGCCCGCGACCGGCAGGCGGTGATTTTCCACCACGAGGAAGACGGCACGTATGATGTCGCGATGGTGAATCCGTCGGACCTCGAGACCATTGAATTCCTTACGACACGGCTTCATGAACGGGTAAAACCGTTCCTCGCCACGGAGGATGACTTGAAACAGGGTTTTTCGGTCTACGGCTACGAAGTAGAACAGGATTTTAAGAAGATCATCGAGGATAACATCCGAACTGCCGTCGCAAATCAGTCAGGGAGCATGGCGGATGTCGCATCCCAGCTTCCCGTCGTCGGCATTGTCGACAATATCCTCTCGTATGCGATGGCGTCGCGTGCGTCGGACATCCATATCGAAATTCTGGAGGACGCAACATTCATCCGCTACCGCATCGACGGCATTTTGTATGAGATGATGTCGATGACCAAAGCGATCCATCCGGCGATCGTCGCGCGCCTCAAGCTTCTTTCGGGACTCAAGATCGACGAACACTATGCGCCGCAGGATGGGCGGTTCCGCTACAAAGTCGGCAACGAGACCATCGACGTCCGCGTTTCCGTCATTCCCACGTTCTACGGCGAAAAGGTGGAAATGCGTCTTCTGGAATCGTCACAGAAGCCGCTTTCTCTCGAAGAGCTCGGCATGTCGCCGGACGCGGTGAAGTTGGTTGCGGAAGGTTTGAAAAAAGCCTATGGCATGATCCTGTCCTGCGGTCCGACCGGTTCCGGAAAATCGACGACCCTGTACGCCCTGATGAATATCTTGAACAAGCCGCAGGTCAACGTCACGACCATCGAGGATCCGATCGAGTACAACATGCGCTATGTGAACCAGACGCAGATCAATCCGCAGGCCGGCATCACGTTCGCTTCAGGCCTTCGGTCGCTCCTGCGGCAGGACCCGAACATCATCATGGTCGGCGAAATTCGCGATGCGGAAACCGCCGACATCGCGGTGCAGGCAGCCCTCACGGGACACCTCATTCTTTCGTCACTGCATACGAACGACGCTCCGACCGCCATCCCGCGCTTTTTCGATTTAAATGTTCCGCCGTATCTGGTCGCCTCTGTTTTAGATCTTATCATCGCCCAGCGGTTGGTCAGAAAGATCTGCCCTTCATGCATTTATTCGTACGACGCCGATGCAAGTCTTGCGTCCATCATCCAAACCCAGCGGCAGGAACTTGGGATCCCCGACGAGGATACCGTTTCCGTTCCGAAGACGCTCTATCGCGGCAAAGGGTGCGCGGTGTGCGGCATGACAGGCTACATCGGGCGGGCGGGCATTTTCGAGATTATCGAAGTCACCGACAGCATCAAAAGGACGATCGACAGCGCTCATTTTAATATTGACGCATTGCGCGCCGAGGCGCGCCGAGGCGGCATGATGACCATGTTCGAGGACGGGCTTCGGAAGGTCGAACTCGCGGAAACGACGATCGAGGAAGTTCTTCGTGTCATACGAGAGTAATGAGGTATAATGTTAGAGCGTCGCGGTGTTGCGAATAAGAATATTTTTTGAGAACATTGCATCATTCAAACACTAGAACGCTCGTTTATCAAAAATCATGCTATATCATTATCGCGCGGCTGATGTGGAGGGCAATGTTCTTGAGGGTGACGTAGACTCAGAGAGTCTGCAGGAGGCGCTCCAACTCCTTTCGCAGAAGAATTTGCGCCCGCTTTCCCTGAAGCCGGTCAAGACTGACAAAGGGGGGCTCGGAGGATTGTTCGGTGGCCACATCAATGTAGCGGATAAAGTTCTCCTTACGAAATATCTTGCCTTGATGCTTCGCGTAGGCACCGATCTCTTGTCGGCGATCAATATCCTTATTGCCGACGCCGATAAGCCGGCGTTGAAGAATTTTCTCCTTGAGGTGCGCGAACATCTGACGCGCGGCGAGCCGTTCTATAAAACCTTTGCACAATATCCCGACATTTTCTCTCCGACGTTCATCAGTCTCGTGAAGGCGGCCGAGACGTCCGGCAATTTACAGAAGACCTTCGAGGATCTCAGCGTTTCACTTTCTTCGGAATCCGATCTTCGCAATAAGATCCGCGCCGCCCTGATCTATCCGCTCATCCTGCTCTGCATGGCGCTCGCGATCATGATATTTCTTTTCACCTTCGCCCTGCCGAAGGTCGCCTCAGTTTTTGCGGAAGGCGGTATCACGCCGCCGCTGTTCTCGCAAATAGTGTTCTCTGTGGGGCTTTTTGTGGGCGGCAATATTATCGTCATCCTCATCGTTCTTTTTATTGCGATCGTCGGCCTCTATTTTTTCATCCGGAAGACGGAAACCGGAAAGCGGGCAGTTGATGCGGTCTTGACCCACACGCCGGGCATCAAGAACATCTATCGCGATATGTCCGTCCAGCAGATGGCGTCAACGATGAGCTCGCTCATGAAAGCGGGACTTCCCATCGTGCAGACCATTACGATTGCCGCCGATACGGTTCCTCTCAGGGAGTTTCGGTATGCCTTGCTTCGAATCGCGAATGAGGGACTATCAAAGGGGTTGACCATCGGCGAGGCATTCCGCCGGGAGACGGTCCTGCCGCAGTCCGTGACGAGCCTGATCGCGATTTCCGAAAAGGCGGGTCATATTGAGGAAGTGCTTGGCACTCTCAGCGATTTTTATTCATCGAACATTGATTCGAGCATTAAGACGGCGGTTGCACTCATCGAACCTATCATGCTGCTCATGATGGGCGCGATCGTCGGCATTATCGCACTTTCTATCATCGTTCCGATCTATCAGATGACCTCGTCGGTATCTTAAAATTTTAGAAGCATGAGAAAAGGATTCACGCTGGTTGAGTTGTTGACGGTCGTCGCCATCATGATGGTGCTTGGTCTGATCGGAGTTTTATCCCTCACGAGCAAGAAAAATTCCACAGACCTTTCGACCACGGTTTCTGAGGCGGCGGCGCTGCTTCGCGAGGCGGAAAGCCGGTCGACGACGGAGGCGCAAGGAGTAGTATGGGGTGTCCATTTTGCCAATGTAACCAACACCGCTCCTTTTTACGCTCTCTTCTCCTCGGCCTATGCTCCGACGGCGACGATCAGCTATTATCGCCTTCCGTCGGATATCGCCTATGCCACCGCCACCCTTCCGGTCGGCAGTACGACGAATATCATATTTAACCAGGTTTCTGGCCTGCCCGTCGCGGCGGTTCAGATCGGGTTTGTGAGCCTCTCGCAGAAAAGCCTGCCGTCCAGCACGATTTCCGTTACCACCTCCGGCGCAGTGACCTATTAACTGTTTGGAGTTCGACTCTGCACCGTCAGAAGCCTGGGAAGAAATCAGTTTTGATCTGCTGGCGGGGGATGCCCATTCTGCGGAGTGTGGCTTCTATAGCGGAGACCATCGCATGCGTGCCGGAAATATAGAAAATCCGGTCGCGATAGTCGGGGATTTCGCGGCGGATAAGCGCACCGTCGATATGTCCGACATGATAATTTACGGGTGCTTGTCCGCCGGAGCCTTGGTGGAGGCGGAGTGCCTCGCCCGCACCCGTCACGGCGTAAACGGTTTTGAGTCCGATGGTTTGGGCCGCTTCGTCCCATGCATCGCGATAGGCGATCTCGTCGATGGTGCGATTTGAGTAAAGGAGCACAATAGATCTTTTTTCGCCGCGATCTGAAAGATATTTCACCATACTGCGGAACGGCGTGATGCCGATACCTCCGGCAATGAAGACAAGTTTTTCTCGGGGGTCGCGCGGCAGCGTGAAATCACCGGCAAGCTGTCCGGCCATGATCGTATCGCCTGGCGTCATGGCAAGCATTCTCTTTTTAAAACTGCTTGGCTTGTCATAAAACTTGACGCCGAGGCGCAGGTTTTGCTCTGTGGGCGACGATGCGATTGTGAAGTAACGCCGGTTGCCACGATTGTCGGCACGGTTGTTTCCCTGACCCAACGTCCATTCAAGATACTGCCCCGGCTGGAACGCGAGAGCAGGCTTTCTGAAGATGAAATCATACATTCCCGTACCGACCTCCTCGACCTGTTTTAATTTCAGAACGTATTTCGATTTCGGGCTTAAGAAGTACGACAGGACATTGCCGGCAAGAAGTGCGAGCTCGGGCGTCGAGTAGAGGGAACCAATATGAACCCACGGAGCAAAGAGAACGCCGACGAAAATGCCATAAGCGATGCGCCGGCTGCGGGTCGGCGGCGTGGTTAAGGGTTCCGTGAGCATCACAAAAGCAAAGAAGAACAGGGGAGCGTGCAAAATCGCTTTTTCGAGCGTCGTCAACGGATTTTCTCCGGGAGTTCCCAGGATGATCGCGATGATCGCCGCCGCAAAAAAGGCGATCATAAGATCGCCGCGTTTTATTTTCCTGACGATGAGCAGTCCGCCCACGACCACGAATCCCAGCATCGGAAGATTCCCGCCGATCCACCAGGTTGCGGATTGGTTAATAGTGAGTGCCGTGAGAGCGACTGCGAAAGCCGCCGGATTGAAAAAGTGCTTCTTGTTTGCCGCAAGAATATATTTCGATGCGGTTGCCCAGATCGCGGCCCAGATGAGGAACGAAATTCCCATGAAATCCCGAGGGAGGACCGGCGTGATGATAAGAGCAAGGATCAGTGCTGTGATATAGGTCGATTCAATGTTGGTTTGTGCCTTGAAAACATGTGCAAAAATTTTGTTCGTGATCCAGGAGACGAGAACGAGTACGGCGATCGAAAAGAGCAAAGCAAGGGGGCTATAAGGCAGGATGCCAAGCGCGCCAAAGACCATGGCAACGAGCGCGAGCGCCGCGAGAACATGGAGCACCAGATGGTACATGGTTATCTTATTCAGAAAGTTATCGATGAATTTCATGCTATTGCTAATAGTTTGTCTTTCCCGTCATTCAGAGCTTTTCGAGGAATCCTTTCTTTTTTTTGAAGAAAAGATCTTTCGTTTTCCTCAGGATGACTTTGCCGATTACGGAGTTAGATTCTTCGCGTTGCCCAGAATGACCGTTACGTTATTTTATCGTAAATTTTAAAAATCCGCTCGTCATGGTCGCCACGCCGTTTTTATCTATCATGTATCCCTCAAGTCTCGGAGTTTTTTCAATAAATTGGATTCCCTTTTCTCCCATCGCGAAAGCGCCGGTCGCGAATCGGTCCGCTTCACAAACATCGGGGCCAACGACCGTCAGGCTCACGATATTATGTTCCGTCCGTCCCGTATGCGGGTCATAGATGTGATCGCCACGGATGTAGGTTCCGGAGGTGGCGATGCCCTGATCGGTTATGAAAAGCGTTCTTACAATCTCGTCCTGCTTGAACGGATTTTTAATGCCGATGCTCCATTTCCCGCCGTGGCCATTCAGGCCGCCCGCCTCAATATCGCCGCCCGCATCAATATAAAAATTTCGGAATCCGGCTTTCCGTAACGTATCAGAGGCATTTTTTATTGCCCAGCCTTTTACGACACCGACCGGATTGAATTTTCCGTCCGGGGTCATGAGATTAAAATAGCCCTCGGTTTCCTCTTTTGTTTTTTCCGCAAGCGCGGCAATTTCTTTCATGTCGTGGCTCCAGTCTCTCTGCGGGACTCCGCGATCGACGGCACTGGTCTCACTCGTTTTCTTGAATGGACTGAAGCGTCCATCGATAGCCTGAAAATAATCGAAGATGCGGATGAGATCGCTTTGCTTCGCTTCAGAGTCCACGATAGCGACGGTGATCGGCATTCCCATCAGGATGCGGGTTTCTTGAAGCATGATGATTATTCTGTCATTCTGAGCTTCGCGAAGAATCCTGTCTTAGTTTTTTACGGAAAGGATGCTTCGCTACGCTCAGCATGACTCCGCCCGGGCGGGGTCAGCTTTTTGCTTTTGCGAGCGCGGAGGTGAGCGACGCCTGGAATCCTTGGCTCGTCTGCGTCGCGCCGGAAACGATATCCACCTGCGCGCTCTGCGACGAGATCGCTTCCTGAACGAGCTTGGGGAGCGCGGCATTGTTGATGCGCGCCGAAGTCGTGCGATCTTTCGGATAATCGAGAACTTTCACGTCCGTCAGTTTGCCGCCGCTTACGACCGCCTGGACTTGGACATTACCGAAGTAAGCGTTGACCGAGCCGCCGTCATAGGAGCCGTCGCGATAGAGCCCTGTGGCCACGGGAGTTGAAGGCGACGAAGTGATCGGCGATGGAATGGGGGCGGAACCCGACACAGGTGAACCCGAGGGGACTGTTGCTGCGACGGATCCTGCCGGGTTACCGGCATTGCCGCCCGGTTGTGAATTTTCCGGCGAATTTAAGACGACCGAGATCGAACTCTGGTTTTCGAGCATCACATAGAAGGCGAACGCAATAATGAGAAAGAAAGAGAGGAAGTATTTTTTCATGGAAATATTGTAGCATATCCAAACTGGGTTCAAAAATAATGATTCAGGATTTAGGAATAGTTTTTCTTGAATCCAGATTCCTGAACCTTAAATCAACTTATATCTTTTCTTGCATTTCATATGCGGTCAGTATCATAATGAGATTATGAAACGATACGGCATGGTTATATTACTGTTTTCGCTGGTCTTTTTGGTGCCTCCGTTTATGGCCCACGCCGCGACGCCTGCGGCCGTCGCCACAACCGCTGTAATGGCAAAATCCCAGCCGCTCAAATACGGCGTTTGGCTGCCGTTTTGGAACGCGCAAGATGGCGCGCAGGACGTTTCCGTGAATCTTAATAAATTGAACGAGGTAAGCCCCTTTTCCTATGAGATTGGCACGGGGGGAAAGATCATCGATGATGCGAATATTAACGACGGCAGCTGGAGCGGATGGTTCTCGGCGGCGCGCGAACTTGGAGTAAAGATCATTCCAACAATAGCGTGGTTCGATGGCAATACAATGTATAGCCTGCTTTCGAATGCAAAGGCGCGCCAGGCGCACGAGGATGCGATAACGGCGCTCGCGAAAACGCAGAACTTCGACGGCATCGATATTGACTATGAAAATAAACTGACGAAGGCCAAGCCATATTTTTCCTTGTTCATCGAAGGATTGGCGACTCGCCTGCACGCGGCAAAAAAGACGCTGACCTGTACGATTGAGCCGCGGTCGCCCGCCACGGATATTTGGGCAACGCCGCCGAATCCTCTTCCGTATTCCGATGATTACACCGTGCTCAATAAATATTGCGACGAGATCCGTGTGATGGCGTACGATCAGGGGACCGTCGACCTGACGCTTGACGCAGAAAAAGGCAGCAGTACGCTCTACGCTCCGGTCGCCGATCCCGACTGGGTTGCGCGGGTGCTGAAAAATATGTTGACCTCCATCAATCCGAAGAAGGTCATGCTTGGCATCCCGACCTACGGATATGAGTACCAGGTTTCCTGGTCGGGCGGCGTGACGACGTACCAGCAGGTGCGAAGCTTCACATTCCAGGAGGCAATGGACCGCGCCGATCTCGTGGGCGTTGCGCCGGTTCGGGACAACGCAGGCGAGCTGAGCTATACCTACGAGACGTCGACCTATGTGTCGGCGATACCGGCGATCTTTACTTCGTATGTTTCCTCGACAAAGCCGCAGATTTTTTCAGTGTCTTCAACGCCGCTTCCCGGGAATGCCACAAATACCATGTTCGTTTCGTTCAGCGACGCTCAGTCGGCCCTCGACAAAATCGATCTTGCTAAGAAATACGGGCTTCGCGGTGTGATGTTCTTCAAGGCGGACGGCCAGCTTGATCCGGGGATCTGGGACGATTTGCAATAGATTCGAGGTCGAACCTCGCTGCGAGGTTCGACCTCGGCGTCCCTCATTGTCATCCCGGCCTCCGCCGGGATGACAAGTGGTTTTACTATCCCTATTCCTCATCCGCTGACCCCGCCTTTGATGGGAAGCTGAACGTCTTATAGTCATGCTGAGCTTCGCGAAGTATCCTTTCTTTTGAGATGAGGAAAGGATTCTTCGTCTCGCCAATGGCGGGACTCAAAATGGCGCCAGCCCGCTACGGCGGCTGGCGTCAGTTTTCCACAGGCTTGTTCCCTTGCTTTTTCTCTTATGGTATACTTCTTCTATAAATAAAAGGTCGCTATGTTTTTGTGCATAGAGTAATAATTAATTATGAAAAAAACCAAGAAAAAAGGAGCGAAGAAGGGATTTACGCTTATTGAATTGCTGATCGTGATCGCAATCATTGCGATTCTCTCGATCGTAGTTGTTCTTACGCTGAATCCCGCAGAAATGCTCCGCCGGTCGCGCGATTCGAACCGTGTTTCAGACCTCGGGATCATCAAGACCTCGATCAGCCTTTACCTTGCCGATGTTTCGTCGACGAGCATGGGAACCGCAGGTACTTGCTATATGCAGTATTCTGGTGCAACGGCTCCGTCGGGAAGTTTTTATGAATTTCCTTCGAGTACGACCATTGCCGCAGGCACGACGACGGCATACACCTTTGCAACGAGCACGGGCGCCGTGTGCAGCCAGTGGTTCTCGAGCGCAACACTTACGACGTCGAGCGCCAGCCGTTCCGTCTCCGCAGCTACCGGTTGGATACCGATCAATCTTTCATTGATCAGCTCGGGTGCGCCGATCGGCCAGTGGCCGGCGGATCCCACGTACAGTGTTGGTGCGGCTTGCACAACCGCTGGAACCTGCAATGGAAGTGCGGCTCACTTCTATTCTTACATCCCAACAGCCACGAACAACGGATATAAGCTTGCGGCAAAATTGGAAAGCACGCTTTATTCGCAGGGCGGTACGAGTGACCTGGAATCGACCGATGGCGGAACCGACCAGGACCAGTACGAACAGGGAACGAATTTAACGCTTTAATAAGCGGACGGACGACAGTTCTTTTATTTGAAAACGCCCGGCAAGGGCGTTTTCAGTTGCGCTATTATCATTCCCGCGAGAACGGGAATCCGCCTTTTACTTGTCACAGAAAGACGGATCCCGGCCTCCGCAGGAATGACAATAAAAGTAATGAGAATGTCGCGGGTCATGTTATGATAGTCTCATGGAAGAATATGTGACCGATGCGATCGTTCTCAAGAAGGGGTCATCAGGGGAA
The DNA here is from genome assembly GCA_964442965.1 of uncultured Candidatus Saccharibacteria bacterium. GTDB lineage: Bacteria > Patescibacteriota > Minisyncoccia > UBA6257 > 2-01-FULL-56-20 > CAJAQL01. The sequence continues at coordinate 48,236 of CAYUBE010000003.1, read as the reverse complement.
TGCGACGGCCGCTATACGCTTTTTTCGGAACGGTTCGGGAAGATTTTTGCCAAAGCAAAAAGCTCGCGCCTGATCACTTCGAAGCTTGCGGGGCATCTTGAGCCGGGGACCGTGGCGAAAGTTCGTTTCATCGACAAGGGTTCCGCGCAGATCGTGGATGCCCTGAAAGCATCCCGTATCGATGTTTCCCCGGGGGATCTTATCCTACTTCGCGACCTCTTGCCGGATTTACAAGCCGACCCCGAACTTTGGTCGCTTCTCATGAGTCGTCCCTTTTCATGGAACGACGTTCTCCGGACACTCGGATGGGACCCCCGGGGTGCGCTCTGTGCGCTCTGCCGCCGCAAGGCATTGTGGTTTTTTATCCCGCGCCAGGAATTTTTTTGTGATACCTGTGTTTCAAAAATGGGGAAAAATAAGATATCCTATATAAGGATTTAGATTCATGATTCATGAATCATGAATCCCTTCATTTCATGGAAGAATATAATCCGAACGCAATTTGGACCAGTAAAAAAAAGAAGGTCGAATATACACCTCCGGAACCTGCCTCTATGCCGGGGAACTCCGGCGAGGAACATACGGTTTCGGCGCCCGTGCGATCGACAGGCGGCTCCGGAAAGAAGACGGCGATCATTATTGTAGTCGCGGTTGCCCTTCTTGCTGCCGCGTGGGGCGTGTGGTCGTTCATGAGTGAGCCAGCTCCCGCACCGGCGGTCGGGCTTACCTTTGCCGCACCGAGCCAGGTTTCCGCGGGCGATCCGTTTGTTTTTTCCGTGCTATATATCAACAGTTCGACCGTGGCTCTGCGGAACGCGTCTCTTGCGATCACATTGCCGGAGGGGGTTTCTTTCGTTGGACAGCCTGAAAGCCAGCAAACCGAAACGATTTCTTTGGGCGACATAGCCGCGGGAGATTCCAGCAGCACTGGGATTAATCTTCTTGCTACGGCGGCGGCGGGGAATGTCATGCAAGTGAGCTCGACGATTTCCTATGCAACGGACGCATCGGGCGGCAAACTTTTTGAAACATCGAATACGGCCGGCTTCGCGATCTCGGCGCCGATCGTCGGGCTTGCGATCTCGGCGCCCGCGAACGTTTTCGCGGGCGAGGATTTTGTGACGGAGGTTTCTTATAGAAATACCGCAACTCATCCGATTAACGGAGTGAAGATTACCATGCAGTATCCGCAGGGCTTTACCTTTACGGAAGCGTCTCCCACGCCGGCATTTCCCGGCAACACAGCCTGGAATATCGGCTCGCTCGCAGCGGGTGCCGGTGGAACCATTACCATCACAGGAACCATGACCGGACAGAATACCGCACTCTATTCGCTGTCGGGGACGGCCGCAGAAAATGTTTCGGGGACGCTGTACGCCGTTGCGGCGAGTGCGGCGAATGTCGCGATCACGGTGTCGCCGCTCACGGTGGGGGCGGCCGTCAATAATGACCCGAACTACGTTGCGAAACTGGACGATGATCTGGACTATAAGATCACTTACGCAAACCTTTCAAGCACCACGTTCCAAAACGTCGCGATCACGGCGACCTTGTCCGGCGCGATGTTCGATCTCGCTTCCGTGCAGAGCGCCGCGTCATTTAACTCGCGTACCGAGACCCTCACGTGGTATCCGGCGAATACTCCCGCGCTCGCCTCGGTGGCGGCTGGTACGAACGGCTCAGTCGATTTGCGCGTCAAGACCAAGACCTCGTTCCCGATCTCGGTGGCGGCAGATAAAGACTTCACGCTGGGGATACATCTCAATGCGAGTTCTCCCACGGTTCCTGCGGGCACGGAGGCAAGTTCGACGTCAGTGTCGGCGGATATTGCGAATAAGGTTGGCGGTGTCATTGCGGTTGATGCCGTTGGATACCGCTATGAAACGGGAACCACTATCGTAAATACCGGTCCGTATCCGCCCGTGGTCAACCAGCCGACAATGTATACGATCCATTGGCGCGTGACGAACTATTCTACTGACGCAAGCGGCGTGACCGTCTCGGCATATCTGCAATCCGGCACGACATGCACTGGAAAGATTACGAGCACCATCTCCGCGGTACCGGTTTGCAATGCGGGAACCGGGGAGGTGACGTGGTCCATTCCATCGGTTTCTGCCGGCACGGGCGTTCTCGGTGCGCCAATCGAGGCCGTATTCCAGGTGGAAAATATGCCAGCCGTAAACCAGGTGGGACAGATCGTGACCCTGCTCGGAGAAACGTCGCTCGCGGCGACCGATGACTTTACGGGTGCAATCCTCAGCTCAACGGCAAACCCCGTCGATACCAATATCCCGCAGGATAGGAGTGCGACGGCAAATGATCGGACGGTACAGAAATAGAATGATGATCCATGACTCAAGAATGAAGAGGAAGTTATTCCCACATCATGAATCCTGATTCCTCAATCCTGTGCTTTATTGCAAATATCTTTTAATTAAGCTTTAATCTCATTTATGGCAGAGCAAAAAGACGTTCTCATGGAAAAAATCGTAAGTCTGTGCAAGCGCCGCGGTTTTGTATTTCCAGGATCGGAAATCTACGGGGGATTTGCCAACAGCTGGGACTATGGCCCGGTTGGCGTTGAGCTGAAAAATAACATCAAACAGCTGTGGTGGAATCGTTTCGTGCATCAGCGCGATGATATGGTCGGCATTGACGCCGCGCTCATTATGAATCCGAAAGTCTGGGAGGCAAGCGGACATCTTAAGGAATTTTCTGATCCGCTCGTAGAATGCACAGAATGCCATGAGAGATTCCGTTCCGATGATCCCGCATTATTATTTGCTCATGTTCAGGAGAAGCATCATAAATCTATACAAGGAGATCGAACAGGAACGGAGATTTCAGGAGTGGCATTTGGATTTACTCCGCCGAAGCAGTTTAACCTGATGTTCAAAACCTTCATTGGTCCGGCCGAAGAACAGACCAACATCGCTTATTTTCGCCCCGAAACGGCACAGGCGATGTTCGTAGATTTTAAAAATGTTTTGGATACCACGCGGAGAACTTTGCCGTTCGGTATTGGACAGATCGGAAAAGCGTTTCGCAACGAGATCACGCCGGGCAATTTCATTTTTCGGACGCGTGAGTTCGAGCAGATGGAAATAGAATATTTTATTCCAGTTCCTGCGAATGACGAAGATTGGAAAAAATATTTCGAACTGTGGCGCAAGGAAATGATTTCGTGGATGAAGGATGATCTTGGTATCAATATCGAACATGTCCATGAACTTGAAGTGCCGGACGGCGAGCGGGCTCATTATTCAAAACGTACGATCGATTTTGAATATGATTTTCCATTCGGCAAAAACGAGCTTTACGGATTGGCGTATCGCACCGATTTCGATTTAAAAAATCATTTTAAAGAAGCCCCCTACAGAGACGCAGAGACAGGGGAAGGATGTTGGCCTCATACGATAGAACCCACCTGGGGCGTCGATCGTTCGATACTCGCCGTACTCTCCGATTCGTATACGGAAGAAGAAGAACGCGTGTATTTAAAATTAAAACCGAAGCTTGCGCCGTATAAGGCCGCTGTTTTCCCGCTTTTGCGCAACAAGGAAGAACTGGTGAAAAAGGCGCGGGAAGTATATGAAAACCTGCACAAGAAATTCATGGTCGCATGGGACGATCGCGGCAATATCGGCAAACGTTACTATGCGCAGGATGAGATCGGCACGCCCTATTGCATCACGATCGATTTCGATACTTTGGAAAAAGGCGATGTGACTGTCCGTGATCGCGATACGGCAATGCAGGAAAGAATCAAAATCGAGGATCTGGAAAAGTTTATTGCGTCGAAATTGGAATGACGGCGTAACATTATGAAATTCGTTGTCACGGGCGGAAAACCTTTGAATGGTGAAATAACCTTAGCGGGCGCGAAAAATGCGGTTTCGAAAGTGATGGTGGCGTCCTTGCTTACGGATGAACCGTGCACGCTCAAGAATTTTCCGAAGATCGGCGAAGTGGATATCATCAAAGAGCTCTTGGAAACCATCGGCAGTAGGGTGGAAATTTTCGGATCGACCGCGAAGATCCATACGCCGAAAATAGAAAACAGCCGCGTGCTTCAGCTTACGCGGAAAAATCGCATTCCGATCCTGGCTCTGGGTCCGCTCCTGGCGCGTGCCGGCGAAGCGGAGGTGCCGGTTCTGGGAGGCGATCAGATCGGCGCGCGGCCGGTTGATATTCACCTTGAAGCGCTCGCAAAGCTTGGTGCCCGGCTGCAGATCACGAAGAACAGTTATCATGCGTTGGCGCCGGATGGTCTGCATGGGGCAAACATTGAACTTAGATTTCCAAGCGTGGGGGCTACCGAAAATGCGATTCTCGCGGCGGTTCTTGCGCGAGGGAAGACAGTCATCAAAAATGCCGCGTCGGAGCCGGAGATCATCGATCTTATCAAGATGCTTCAGAATATGGGTGCAATCATCGAACTTTCGCCACCGCGCACCGTGACGATCGAGGGCGTGAAAAAATTGCGCGGCGTGACGCATCGCATTCTGCCGGATCGGAACGAAGCAGTTTCGTTTGCCTGTCTCGCAATCGCAACGCACGGAAAAATTTTGGTTCGAGGAGCAATACAGGATCACCTTATCACTTTTTTGAATGTGGTGCGCCGCATGGGCGCGGAATATGAGGTGAGCGACGAGGGGATCACCTTCTGGCTTCCCAGCGAAAAGACGAAGCCGGTTTTTATTATGACCGACGTGCATCCGGGGTTCATGACGGACTGGCAGCAGCCGCTCGCGGTTTGCATGACGCAATCGAGCGGCGTGTCGTCCATTCATGAGACTATCTATGAGGATCGTTTTGGTTATGCGAATGATTTGAACGGGATGGGCGCAAAGATTCATGTGACGCCGGATTGTCCGGAAGATGAAAAATGCCGCTATGCGGGACGCGGGCTTTATCACTACGCGGTGATCGAAGGTTCAACCAAACTTCGTGCGGCAAATTTGAAAATGAGGGATCTGCGTTCCGGAATGCTCGATATTATCGCAGCGCTCGTCGCCGATGGAACGTCGGAGATCGAGGGTGTGGACGAGATCGACCGCGGCTACGAGCATATCGACGAACGCCTGCGGGCCTTGGGCGCCGACATCGAACGGGTGAGGTAAATTCAAAAGTATGAAAACCATTCTTTATATGGGTATTTCGGTAAATGGATATATTGCTAAGGTAGATGGCAATTCGGAATGGACTTCAGAGGAAGACTTGCGAGGCTTCTACGATAACAGTAAAAAGGCTGGGAATGTTATCATGGGTAAAAATACTTACCTCGCCGCTTCGAAAGCGGGTTACTTTCCTTTTCCTGACGCGTTGAATATCGTTGTCTCGCACGAGTCCATAGAAAATAAGTGGGGTGACAAAGTGCTTGTGACGGAAAAATCTCCGAAAGAGATTCTCGCGCTACTTGAGCGGCAGGGATTTACAACGGCATTTTTAGCCGGTGGAGGACTCCTCAATACGTCGTTTGCAAAAGAAGGCTTGATAGATGAAATCTATCTCGACATAGAGCCATTGGTCATCGGACAAGGGATACCCGTATTCTCGACGGCAGGTTTTGAGTTTGCACTAAAACTGCTTGAAACGACTAAACTGAATTCTCATACCGTACAGTTGCATTACTCGGTAATTAAATAATTTCTTAGCGAGAGACAGACTTTTAGAAAAATTTAATGTTCCTTGTTCTATGCTTACGGCATGGAAAAGGATTTTTTGAAATGGCATCGTAAAAAAGCGTGGATTGACCAACGGATTCCGCATTTATGGTATCGAGAGCGAGAAGTTTGGTGGTGCGCGGTAGGACTGAATGTCGGCGGAGAAGAAAATGGGAAAGGAGATAATTTCTTGCGGCCAATAGTTATTTTCAAAAAATTTAACAACGGAACATTTTGGGGAGTTCCCTTGATCACCAAAAAGAAAACCGGAGATTTTTACGTTCCTATTTTTCTTTCCGATGACAAGCTGCGTATTGCCATGCTTCCCCAGCTTCGCCTCATGGATGCAAGACGGTTAAAAAATAAAATGGGAACCATCACGAAGCGGAACCATGTCGACATACAAAAAACGATCACGAACCTTTTCGGCGCGCAATCGTTTTTTCTGGCCTTGCCAGCCTACCGGTTAGGCATCCGCGGGCAAGGCACGAGCCCAGAGGCATAAAGGGTCAAAGACCCTGTTTTTAGAATATCAGCCGCGCTTGCGAAGTCAAATAAGATTTAATGATTTTTTAATCTCTTTGCCCGTGGACTCGATGGGATTTGAACCCATTTCTCTGCTTCTCAAGGGCAGTATTCTTTCCAGATGAACTACGAGCCCATCCACGGGCATCGTTAATGTAACAAGCTAATCATTAAATAAATCTAAAATATAAATAGCTCCGCCATGGCGGAGCTATTTATACGAGAAGCAGAGATTTTTGCCCGCAGTTATACGGACCTCGCCCTTGACGTCATGATAATATTTGCCGACACGAAGTCAAATAAGATTTAATGATTTTTTAATAAACGAAACAACGGTGTCTTTTTCCAATATTTATAATGGATGGCGCTTTCCTTTTTTATCTCCGCTCCGATATTCGCGGGAGTCATTTTAGAAAAGCGCCCGAAATAATATTTCCAGATTTCTTTTTGGGGAGGATTGGTTAACAAAAATTTAACGTGGCGCCAGTGAACACTTTGGAGAAAAACCGCGATAATCGGATCGGGTTTTTCTTTATAATTTTTCAAGATAGAACGGATATAGCTTGTCATTTTTATTTCGCGTAGATAGCAATGTACCCAAAAAATCAATTGTTTTCTTTGTTGATCGTATAACCGGCCATTAGAAATCCTCAAGTATTCCTGTCGCAGTTCTGCTGGGCTGTCGATGTTAAACAAGAGAACATTCCGACCGTCGCCCCAAAGTTTTTTGATATTTTCCCAGATGCAAATATCGGAAAGCGCGTAAGGATATTTTTGTGCGGCGATTTTGAGGTTTCGTTTTATTCGCTCAACTTCTCTTAGTGGTTTCCGCACTAAGCTGTAGTCATTAAAAATAAGGGAAGGATTTCCTCGTTTCGCCGGAAGTTCGAAAAGTACGATATTCGGTCGGTATTTTGCCACGACGTCTGCCTGCCGCAGGTCGACCTCCTTCCCCTCCGTGCAATTCTCCTGAATAAATCTTGGCTTAAGGAATCTCATATCATGGCCAATTATTAGCTTTCCCTATTTGCGAACTTATTTAAATTAGCAAATAGGGAACTCTCGAGATATGCCATTTAATTTCTTCTTTCGAGCGCTGATCCTAGCGTTTCGTCATCGGCGAACTCGATCTCGCCGCCGGTCGGGAGGCCGCGGCCGAGGCGGCTCATTTTTTCGGTGAGCGGCCCGAGTTCTTTCATAAGGATAGCTGCCTGGAAATCGCCGAGCGAGCTTGGATTGAATGCAAAAATAATTTCGCGTGCCTTTCCGCTGACGCCGCTCGTAATATTTTTTTTCAAACTTTCAAGCCGTGATTTTTGTCCGTTTTCAAGAAGTCCGGTTTTCGGGATCGGGCCGGTAATGAAGTAGCGGCCGGTGAATTTTCTGGTGTTTTCAAGCGAGATAAGGTCGGTCTCTTTCTCCACGATCATGATGACGTTCTGGTTGCGGTTCGGATTGCCGCAGATATCGCAAAGATCGCCGGCATTTTGGTGCGGAAAGAAGCAATGCTTGCAGATTTTGAGCTTGCGGAGGTTATTGATATTCACCGCGAGTTTGTGGACGTCTTCCGTTTTTTGACCTACGAGATAGAACGCCAGGCGGATCGCCTGCCGTGGTCCGATGGAGGGTAGGTTTGACAGTTCATCGGCGACGTTCTGAATCGGTTCGGGAAGTTTCATCATAGGGTCATTTTACCACAAAAATTACGTTAATTGACTTAGTGTCTTTCGCCGTGCTAAAAAGTAGCTAGTAATCCAATCAATAATTTGAGAGGTTCGTATGAAAACCGAGAAAGACAAGGAAGAGGTTATAGCTTTCACTCCTCGCCTATGTATAGAGAGAAAATCTTATTGTTTTGCGGTACCGAATAAAGATCTTGCTGGGACACTTCAAGTCCTTTTCCAAAAGAGCCTGGAGATGGAAAATTTTCAAATACAGCCATCTGATGCCAAGTCTTTTATTGTAAGATGTACAATACCTGCGGATCGAAATCCAATAGATTATATCGAGAAAGCTGGGATTGGGGTCTGCCGGGCCTCATAACAATTCGGTGATTAGGTGCTCTGCGTTGTTTAATCAAAACGCAGGGCATTTTTTAATCTGGACACTGGCTTTCGCCGGTACGCAGGGGATGGATTATACTGTATCCATGATCCAGCGCGGCGTTGCTTCCTTCGGGCTCGATTACGGCCATTGTCCGCCATGGCTTTTTGCGCGCATGGTGAAACTGGGACGTGAGATGGTGGAAGTGCTCGTCGCGGAATACGGGCCGGATGAATTTATTCGCCGCATTGCCGATCCGGTTTGGTTCCAGTCTTTGGGTACGGTACTTGCGTTTGATTGGAATGCGTCAGGCCTTACGACCACCCTCACGGCGGCACTCAAAGAAGCGATTCGTGGGCAGGAAAAAGATCTTGGCATTTTCATCTGTGGCGGGAAGGGAAAAACGTCTCGCAAGACGCCAGATGAGATTCAAGAGTGGGGTGAACGACTTGCGTTGCCAGGCGAGCAGGCGAGCAATCTTGTCTATAATTCAAAGATGAGCGCGAAAGTAGATAGCGCGCTCGTGCAGGACGGGTTTCAACTTTATCACCATAGTTTTTTCTTTTCCCTTCGGCGGGGCCCAGGGCAGGCATTATCTAATAATGTCCAGAAAAAAGATTCCATCGGCGCGTGGGCGGTGGTCCAGCAGGGGATGAACGTGGAAAAAGGCGCGGCGCGGCGCTATCACTGGTTTTCGGAGGATATCAAAGATCTCATCAGCGAACCGCATTCCGGCATTTCGTCGCAAGCGGTTTTGAAAACGGTACTCGATATGACGTCGCACCGAAGCGAAAAATCGCGCGAGATTTCAACCGAACTCACGCAGTCCGGCTACGCGCCGCTTATGAAGGATATCAATCTGCTCAGAAAATATTCCCCGTCCTTGTCGCAGACGGCGAAGATTGAAGATGGCGCGGGGCACCAGCTTACGCTCATGAACCTTGAAACGCGCGAGTTCAAGAGCCATCCCGTGATCTATGACGATTTTTCGAAGAGCAAATATCTGGAAAAGGTGTTGGCGACCGTCGCCGACCAAAAACCAAAGACTTACGAGGAATTCGTTGCTATGAAAGGCGTGGGACCGAAAACCGTCCGTGCACTCGCGCTCGTGGGCGAGGTGATCTACGGCGCATCGCCGTCGTACGAGGATCCGGCGCGCTATAGTTTCGCGCACGGCGGCAAGGATGCGACGCCGTATCCGGTCGACCGCGAGACGTATGACCAGACGATCGCGATACTCGCCCGTGCAGTCCGCAAAACGAAGCTGTCGCCGGACGAGAAGGAAAAAGCAATCAGAAGACTTAGAAAATGAATCAGGATTTATGAATCATGATTTAGGAATAAATATGAAAGTATAGAATATGAGAAGTCATAAATCTAAAAACTCTTTTGATTTTTTGAGTAGTCCTCGTAAAAGCTTATGGGTGGTAGTGGTCTGTTGAAGAATGGTTTGGTAGTTGTCGTTACTCAAATAATCGATATCGTGGGCTAGTAATATCTGGTTTTTTAATTCGGTCAATGATCCATGAGCCAAATAATAGAATTGAATTTTTTCTTTGTATCCCCGCCTTCCGAATCCCTCGGCAATGTTGGAGGTTATGGAAATAGCAGCGCGTCGCATCTGGTCGGTTAGACAAAAAAGTTCTTCCCGGGGAAAACGTCTTGTTGTTTTGTAAACGAGTAAAACGAGCTTGTGTGCTTCTTGCCAGGCATAGAGATCGGTGAATTCTTGTATCTTTTTATGCATACTCATTTTGTATCAAAAAAAGATTAAATTCTTCTAAAAAAGTTTTTGCCATTATTTTATTCCACCTTAGGCGAATACCCTGCACTTTAGCGCAGGGATGAGCCAGGCCCGGAGTTCCGCTCTTGGCGGAACGGAGGGTGGAGAATCTCCCAAGACGCATCGTTGCAGGCGTATGCCTGCGCGTGCGGGTATTCGTAGGATACCCAGGGCTTTAGCCCAGGGAGATTCATTCCTTCCCTTGAATCATAAATCCTGATTCTTTAATCGATTTGTCTTCATTTGTGCTATAATTCTCCTATATGGATACGCTTCTGCATGCTGACATCTTCTTTTTTGTGACGACGATCGCAGTTGTTGTTTTTACGATCGCTCTCACGGTGCTCATCGTTTATCTTGTGCAACTGTGCCGGAGTTTGCGCAAGATCGCTGATGCCGTTGATGAAGAAGTTATCCTCGTGCGGCAGGATATGAACGATTTGAGGAATGGCATTCGGAAGCGAGGCGAACAGGCGAGCACGGCGATCAGCTGGATCGGGCAACTTTTTGGGGTTAATAACAAATCAAGGTCGAAAAAGAAGTCAAAAAAAGAATAAAACTATGGCAATAAAGAAAAAAGTGGCAGCAAAGCGGGTTCAGGCAATGAAGGTCGGTGCGGGTATCGCGGCGGGCATCGCAGGTGCCGTAGCTGGAGCCTATCTTTTGTACGCGAAGACGAAACCGCAGCAGAAGAAGGCGAAGGTGTGGGCTCTCATGGCGCGGAAAGAAGCAGCCGTTGAAGCAAAAAAGCTTACATCGATCGGCGAGAAAGAGTATCATCGGATCATCGAGAAAGCGATGAAACATTACGGCGCAATGGAGAAGGTTGGCGCGCCGGAAATCGCCTCAGCCATTCGCGATGCGAAGTCAGAATGGAAGCATATCCGGGCGGAAGCGAAAAAAGTCGCAAAGCCCGTTGCAAAAAAATCGGTGAAAAAAGCAAAGAAGAAAAAAGTTGTTCGCCGAAAGAAATAAATAAGACTATTTATCCGATAAAAAAATCGCTCAAGAAGAGCGATTTTTTTATCGGAGCGCTACTGATTGTATTGTGCCGCGAAGTTGGGAATATTCTCGCGCGCCCAGTTGATGACGCCAGTTTCCCAATGATTGAATTGCGGATCGGCGGCGGGATTTGCGGGCGCAGGGCCGGTCGGATCGCTTTTATCAATGTAATAGAGAATGGTGTGGATCTGATTGTTTGCCGTGTAGTCGCCCGCAAGTATGGGTTTTGTGGGGGGCGTGACCGTTGCGGGGGCGGGGAATGCATCCTCGGGATATTGCGCCAGGGCCTGGACCATGAATGCGTGCCAGATAGGCACCGCAGCGAGGATGCTGGAGCCGTTTTTCTGCATGGGCGTGTTGTCGTTATTGCCGGCCCAGACGCCGACAACGAGATCGGGGGTGTAACCCATCGACCAGGCGTCGCGGTAGTCGTTCGAGGTTCCGGTCTTCAAAGCCACATCGTAGCCGGGGAATTCGGTGAGATTTAAACTGTTTTGGAAAAGTCCGCTGCGGGCATTCGTGTCGGATAGAATATCATTTATCAAGCTGACGTTCTGCGGATCGGCAACTTGGGTGGTTTGATCGGCATATGACTCCAATATTTTGCCGTTTGCATCTTGAACCTGGAGCACCATCGTTTGGGCGTGTTTCACGCCATCAGTGGCAAGCGCGCTGTAAGCTTCGGTAAGGTCGATAAGATGCACGGCACCGCCGCCAAGGACGAGGGACAGGCCATAGGATTTGGGATTGTTGAGCGTGGTCACGCCGAAGCTGTTGATGGTCGAAATGGCATCGTCCAGGCCCACGAGATAAAGCATTTTCACGGCAGGGACATTTACTGATTGGGCGAGTGCTGTCCGGATCGACATCGGACCGGCGAAAGTCCCCTCAAAATCTTGCGGATGGAAGCAGGTTTTATCGGTGCTTGAAAAATTGGGGACGGCGGGACGGATGGATCGGTGCTGAATTCGGTCGGCACATCGAAGAGTACCGTGTCTGGCGTGTAGCCTTTCTCGAATGCCGTGAGATAAACGAATGGTTTGAGGGAAGATCCAGGCTGGCGAAGCCCCTGGGTTGCGACGTCGAAATTTCCGTCGTTTGCAACATCAAAATAATCCCGGGAGCCGACGAGTGCGAGGATCTGGCCGGTCTTCGGATCTTCGGCAACGAGCGCTGCGTTATTGCCTTGATAGAGCTTTTGATTCTGCGCCGCGCCCTCGCTCACGGCCGTTTCCGCTTCCTGTTGGAGATTCCAATCAAGCGTGGTCACGACCCTCATGCTGGTGTTGTCGACAGTATCCTCGCCATATTTCTGCACGAGGTATTCCTGAACGGCCGTCACGAAGTGCGGCGCTTTGATGCCTCCGATCGATTCCGGCTGGAAAACTATCTTTTCGGCGATGGCGGAATTGAACTGCGCTTTCGTGATTTTTTTCGTGCTGTACATTTTCTGGAGCACCACTTTCTGCCGCGCAAGGAGATCGCTCACATGGCTTCCCCACGGGGAATAGTAGGTCGGCGCGTTCGGGATGGCGGCGAGAATGGCGCTTTGCGCAATATCCAGCTGCGATGCTGGTACTCCGAAGTATGCTTCGCTCGCGGTTTCGGCTCCGACGAGGGTCGGTCCATAGGAAACATCGTTCAAATAAAGTCCGAGGACTTGGTCCTTTGAGTAAAGCTGGCCAAGCCGGATGGCAAGGATCAATTCTTTCAGCTTGCGCGAAAAGGTCTGGTCAAGCGTGAGGAATGCGTTCCGCGCGACCTGCTGGGTGATCGTCGATCCGCCCTGCACGATGCTCGCGTGAGTGACGTCGACGTAAGCGGCGCGCAGGATGCTTTTCCAGCTGAATGCCGGTTCACTATAAAATTCCTGATCTTCGATCGCGACCGTCGCGTCTTTCAGGCTCTGCGGAAAATCTGAAAATGATGCCGTAGTTTGCTGAACCCCGATCTGGTAGAGGAGAACGGTGCCGGTGCGATCATAAAAACGGGTCGAAGCATGGCTGGTCGTCGTGGAAGTGTTGGCGATGGTTTCGAGAGACGGCAAGGTTGCTGCATAGTAAAGCGCAAGGACGAAAATGCCAATGAGACCCACGGCGCATGCAATACCAAAAATTTTAAGAAAGAGAATCAGCCGCCGCCGTCCTTTCGGCAGTTTTTTTTCCGAAACCGCATTATCTTGCCGCATGTTCACCATTATGGAACAAAAAAAGTTTCCGCGCAATCGCGGAAACTTTTTTTGTCGTCTACTAGTTATTCGCTGGCATTCTCTTCTTCTTCGTCGAGGTCATCACTGTTATCGTCGTCAGCATCCGCGTCCTCATCCTCGTCGTCGTCGAGATCTTCGTCATCCGGCGTAGTATCTACGCCGTCATCCGCATCCTCGTCACTCAATGCCCGGAAGGCGAGGTGCAGGTCGAGAAGTTCTTCTGTCGGCATACTTCGTTGTTAATATAAAAAACGACCTTTTATGCACATCAGTATACGGGCGCGCGCGAGGTTGTCAATGGCTACCCGATGGCGGTAGGGTTCCGGTTTTCCCTCCGCCGCCCTAGTGGAGACCGGATCCGCCCTTCCGAGTAAATTTGAGTTCATTCTTCAAGTCGATTATAATCAAGACCATGAAAATCAAAGTTTTTACGGCTGGAGGCACGATCGATAAGATTTATTCCGAGGAAAAAGGCACGCTGAATTTTTCGTTCGGGAAACAAGCGATACGGGTTATGGGAGAAGAAAAAGTTAAGCTGAATTTTGAGTACGACATTGAGAGACTTTTGGCGAAAGATAGTTTGGAAATGAATGAGGAGAATAGATTACTCATCAAAAAGGCTTGCGAGGGAGCTATAGCTGATAAGATTTTAATCACCCATGGAACGGATACTATGATTGATACGGCGAAAACGTTGAGCGATATTCATGATAAAGCGATTGTGCTGACGGGCGCTTCTCAGCCGTTCCGCTTCAAGGATTCTGACGCTGAGTTTAACATTGGCGTCGCGATCGGTGCTCTCAATATTTTAGAGAGAGGCGTATACGTTGCTATGAACGGCAGAATCTATGATTGGGACAAGTGTCAAAAAGGCGCAGACGGACGTTTCATTGAAAAATAGGCTGACAGAATATAACCGAGCAACATTCAATATCTGTCATTCACTGCCATAATGGCGCCAGCGAGGGCGTCGCTTGCGTCGTCGATGATCTTGAGATCCTGCTTGCCAAGGATGAGCCGCACCATCTTGAGAATCGCCTTTTTGTCGGCGAAACCATATCCCGCGATGCCGAGTTTGATCTCGTTCGGCGCGTACTCCTTGATGGGGAGCCCTGCCTCGTGGGCGGTGAGCATCAAGACGCCGCGCGCCTGGGCGACGGCCATCGCAGTCTTTTGGTTCTTTGCAAAATAGAGCTTTTCGATGCCCATCACGTCCGGTTTGTATTTTTTAATGACAGCTGCGATGCCTTTTTTTGTTTCCGCGAGCGCAATGGTGTCGTCCGAACTCTCGATTTTCAAAATGCCGGCCGCCACAAAATACAGCGCGTTATCTTTTTTCTTTGCGACGACGCCGTAACCGATGCGGCGACTGCCGGGATCAATGCCAAGTGCGATCATGGTGAGCGAGGGGGTGCGACTTTATGCGGTATTTTTTCTTATTTGTTAATTTAATTAAATTAACAAATAAGAAAAGAGTTATATTTTTTCATCTGCGGCCGGGAGCGATGCGGCGTTGGTATACACATTTTGCACGTTGTCGTTATCATGGAGGGCTTCGATAAGAGTAACGAGTTTTTCTGCGTCAGCTTCCGGAATGTTCTGTGGAAATTTCGGTTGATAGCCGCCTGCCCCGAGCGGAGTCGAGGGGCTCCCTTTTTCAAATGCCCACTGGACGCTGCCGGATTCCGCCCATTTGCCGTTGTAGTCTTTTAATGTAGTTTTAATCTCCTGTACGGCGCGGTTTTTGTTATCGCTGACGGCCTCGATCAAGATCGCTATGCCGCCGGGACCGTACGCCTCGAAGAGCAGCTCCTCGAGATTATTTCCAGCTTCCGATGCTTTCTTGATCGCACGTTCGATATTGTCCTGCGGGACCGTCATTTCCTTCGCAGTCGCTATCGCGGTCCGGAGCCGGGGATTGAAATCAGGATTCGGTTCGGTTTTTGCGGCGGCGGAGATCAGCGCCAGCAGTTTTGAAAAAGTCTTGCCGCGCTTCTGATCGGTAATTTCCTTTTTATGTTTGATGCCCGCCCAATGAGAATGTCCTGACATAAAAATAGTAACTAGCGATTAGATATTGGCCACTAAGGTAATGCTTCTTCATTATATTATCCCCGCAGAAAGAAAAAGCAAAAGCGCATTAGTGTCTGATAGATTTATGATCCATCAGCCCGTTGCTCTCCTTGGAAAGAGCGCGAATTTATGCCAAGTTTTTTATTTTCTGAACTCATACCTTGCAGCATCCGCATTGTCTTCTCTGGGTTCTTTTGCATCTTTTTAAATTGGCCGAGAGTTGTCGCATCGACAAAATAAACCTGCACGCCACTTTCGAGCATCGCTTGCAGAGCGGAGCTATATTTTTCTGTTGCAGTTGGGGTTACCGCTTTCGCCGACGCCCACTCTGCTTTCATGCCTTTATTTTGGGTTTGTATAAAGCCTTCGTTGGGGAATCCGTAAATTATTCCTCCTTTATCTTCTTCTCGATACCGTTCTTCATCGCTGATCAAAATATAGTATACCCCATTGCAATTTCCCTTTGCGCTCCATGAATCATCGGGTCGCGGGCCGAGAAACATGGTCGCGAACGCTTTGTCCGGAGTTGCAAAAACCATAGGACCTTCGTTTCTATCCCTTATCCGTTCGTTCTTCGGCGATAGTTCATCCAGAAATTCAGAGGATGAACCGTGGTAGAGCATGTGCGATTCTTCTTTTTCCTCAAAAGAATTTTCCCTGCCCTCAATTTTTTCCATGGCAGTGCTTGAATTTTTTCGGTGTTCCATCTGGGTTTTTCGCTCCACACGGGCAGGGATCGTTGCGGCCCACGTTACCGAATTCGGAACTTTTTGCGCCCGCATTCGATACTATTGAAATCTTTGGTTGGTTTTGTAATGCGGTCCCCGTGCCATCCGCCAATTTAAAAATGTTTCCGAAAACCCAGGCGTTATAGTTTGCCCAGAAGCTTCTGAAAAGACGATGCGCTTCCTGCCGGTATTCGACGAGGGGATCGTG
Organism: uncultured Candidatus Saccharibacteria bacterium; assembly: GCA_964442965.1. GTDB lineage: Bacteria > Patescibacteriota > Minisyncoccia > UBA6257 > 2-01-FULL-56-20 > CAJAQL01. The sequence goes on along the minus strand of CAYUBE010000003.1, from coordinate 31,996 downwards.
CTGGCCGTAGGCGCGGAGGCCGACGGATTGCGAGAGCGATTCGAGATCGTCGAGATTGTTCATCCAGAGCATATCGAGAATGCCAAGGAGCTGATTGCGGGCAAGGGGATTTAGGGCAACGTGGGTACTTTTTTCTTTGATCATTTCGTGGATATCAGGAGTCGAAAGTTTCCCCGTATTTTCAGGTTCTTCATGGCTTTGGACTTCGAACTTTGGATTTTGGACCGACAGTCCGGCTTCGGTAAGTGCCTTTTCGATGTCTTCTTCGGTCATTCCGTTTGCAATCATCGCGTCGAAATGTGCGAGCGCGGCGCCGCTTATGGCGGCAGAAATATCTTCTTTCGCGAGCATACCCAAAATATCTTGTCGCCGTTCATAAACAGCACTTCGCTGCTTATTAAGTACATCGTCATATTCGAGAAGATGTTTGCGGAAATCAAAGTTCGCGCCTTCCACCTTTTCCTGCGCCTGCATGACAGCTTTTGTCACAAAGGAAAATTGAATTGGCTCGTCGTCCGGTACATCAAAGCGGTCCATGAGGCTCTTGAGGCGCTCGCCGCCGAAAACGCGGAGAAGATCGTCGTCGGGCGAGAGGAAGAATTGCGTCGAGCCCGGGTCGCCTTGTCGTCCGGCGCGGCCGCGGAGCTGGTTGTCGATGCGCCGCGCTTCGTGCCGTTCCGTGCCGATCACGTGGAGCCCGCCGGCCGCGCGGACGCGTTCGGCGTCTTCTTTTGCCGGGGGATTGCCGCCAAGGAGAATGTCGACGCCGCGGCCGGCCATATTCGTCGCAACGGTCACGGCGCCAGGTTTGCCGGCCTGGGCAATGATGGATCCTTCGCGTTCGTTATTTTTTGCGTTCAGCACCTCATGCCTGACGCCCGCCTCGGCGAGTGCTGCCGAAAGCATTTCATTCTTTGCGATGGACGTGGTTCCCAGAAGTATCGGCTGGCCGTTTTTAGACCGTTCTTTTACGTCGCGCGCGATGGCGGCGATTTTCGCCGCCTCGTTTTTATAAATGACGTCATTCAGGTCTTTGCGGGCGAGCGGCCGGTTCGGCGGGATGCTTACGACCTCAAGATGATAGACTTTGGAAAATTCTTCGGCGGAAGTTTGTGCCGTTCCCGTCATGCCGGAAATTTTTTCGTAGAGGCGGAAATAATTCTGAAGCGAAATTTTCGCGTAGGTTCGGGATTCTTGTTGGACCGCAACGCCTTCCTTCGCTTCGATTGCCTGGTGCAAGCCTTCCTGGTAGCGTCGGCCGCGGAGCAGGCGTCCAGTAAACTCATCGACGATGACGACCTCGCCATCCTTCACGACGTAATCCTTATCGCGCGAAAAAAGCGCGTGTGCCTTCAGGCTTTCTTCGAGATAATGGACGAGGCGGATGTTCTCCGGCGCGTAAATATTTTTGACGCCAATAACGTGTTCCACTTTTTCGACGCCGCTGTCGGTTATCGAGACCGCCTTCTTTTTTTCATCAATTGTGTAGTCCTCGTCTTTTACGAGGTTTAAAACGACGCACGCGAACGTGCGATAGGAATCGCTTGATTCGCTGTCCGGCGCGGCGATGATGAGAGGCGTCCGCGCTTCGTCGATCAGAATGCTATCCACCTCGTCGATGATCGCGAAATGGCGCTCGCGCTGAGTTTGGTCCTCGATTCGATAAGCGAGATTATCGCGGAGATAATCGAAGCCGAATTCGTTATTGGTGCCGTAGGTGACGTCGGCACGGTAGGCTTCGCCCCGCGAAACCGGGCGCAGAAATTCCTGCTGGACGAGAAAACTGCCGGTGAGATCTCGTTCCTTGTCGAGTAGTTTCGATTCTTTGGGATTTTGATTAGTGGGGCCACTTCCTTCCTCGGGCGCTTTATAGAGTGGATCATAGAGAAACGCACCCTGTGGCGTGAGGCATGACACTGTCATGCCGAGCGCGCCGTAGATCTGTCCCATCCAGACCGCATCGCGGCGGGCGAGGTACTCGTTCACGGTAACGATGTGTACGCCCTTGCCGGCCAGGGCATTCAAATATGCCGGTGCCACCGCAGCTAGAGTTTTTCCTTCGCCTGTCATCATCTCGGCGACCGCGCCTTGATGGATAACAATGCCGCCGATAAGCTGAACATCGTACGGCCGCTGGCCAAGCGTTCGTTTTGCAGTTTCGCGCACGAGCGCAAATGCTTCCGGCAGGATAGCGTCGAGCGATTCTCCCTGCCGCACCCGTTCTTTTAGTTTTTCACTTTCCGAAAGCAGCTCGCTGTCGCTCATCACTTTCACTCTTTCTTCGAGTGTGTTAATGGCGCTTACCTGTTCTTCAATCGGGGCAAGCGACCGTTTCTGAAATGATTTTTTGAGAAAATGAAACATGATAGTCGATGATATTTTAAAACCCCGTTTTCATACCCTTGTCATTCCCGCGTAGGCGGGAATCCATCTTTTTAAAGATGAGCTTATCAGAACCCGATTTCTGCCGAAACAACGACGAGAAAAAATGACGGGTTCCCGCCTGCGCGGGAACGACAAAATTTACGCGTTTCCTTTTTCGGTTTCCTTCGTGTTTCGCTTTGCGGCGATGTCAATCTTGCGGAAAACATAGAGGATGATCGCGAGAAGCACGGCCACGGCTGCCGCAAAACTTACAAGGCCGATGCCGGCCAGAACGCCGATGGCTGCCGTCGCCCAAACGAGCGCCGCCGTCGTCACGCCATGAGGATGATCGTCGATTTTAATGATGATGCCGGCACCGAGAAATCCGATACCGCTTGTGATGCCCGCGATCGCACCGAGAAATCCGCCGCCTGCGATGATGTTGTTCAGATTTTCGGGCGAGGTCGCCACCAAGTAGGGAAGTGAGAGCGCTGCCATGGAGAAGAGCGCCGAGCCGGCCGCGACGAGCATTTCCGTGCGGATCCCCGCGCTTTCCTTGCCGACAAGCTCGCGCTCAATGCCCAGAATCGCTCCAAGCGCCAACGCAACCACAAACCGAACCAGCATTTCCTGAAAAGTAAGCATGAGCGTATTATAGCAATAACAGCGTTTTTACGCAGCTTGACAAAGTATATAAAAATGTACTAAAACAATCCCAGCATTTTGTCATGGTTGATTTGCGCTTTTGCCATAGCAGAAAGTGAATTTTGGTTCCTTTTCTGCTGTGGCAAACTCGGATGGTCCGAGAGCCCGACAGCCGAACGCGACGATGTCCGAAAGGATAGTCGCAATCAAGGAGGATATTATGTCCGAATTTTCTATTTTGGGCTTAGCCCATAAATTTTTCCTTGCCGCAGAAAAGCAAGGATGGACGCCGGCGATGATAAATGAGCTGGCAGAAAATGAAATCAGACTGAAAGATTTTTTTAATGTTCAGTCTGGTAACTTCGAGGTCCGGCCGATAGAACGCGCTTGGACCGAACAGGACGGCCTCGTCCGTTTTTCCGTCACTTCTGACGGAACGACTGGTCCAGAATGGATCAAACGCCCGAAGAAAAACTTCCGCGTAGGTGACTACGCGAAACAGCTTCTGAAATCTTCCGACTTCAGACCCACAAATGGCGTCACGACTGAAGTCGTTGTCCTGAAAGGGCAACTTTTCAGTGATGAGGACAGGGTTGCTCTGAAGATCAGGGCTTATGCGGAAACCCTGACTTTTGAAGGCAGAAGGCTGGTAAAGCCGAATCCGGAAATTGCCTGCCTTATCAGAGAGAAATTCTCTGATAAAGATCTGGAGGTAATGGGTCTTGCATGGATAGTCGCCATGCATGAGCCCATCAAGGATTCTGATGGCGGCCCGCGCTTGCTGTATGCGGGTCGTGACGACGTTGGCGGCTGGCTGGGTGCGAGTTGGGACGGTGGTCCTGGCAGCAGGTGGCTCGGCGATGGCGGCTTCGCTTTTGCCCTCCCGCAAAGTTAGTCCTCTGGACTTCGGTTTTCTCCCGTGCTTTGGCATTCTGCTGAAGCACGGGGATTTTTTATCCCCATGTTCGGAGTTCGACTCAGAACATTGCTTCGGCCGATAAAAATGGTATTATAAGCATAAAGGCAGTGACGCCGCTAACGACGGCCGAGCCGAGGGAAGAAAGCTTATCCCGAGCTATGCGAAGGATTTCGCGACTAGACCCCTCCGGAGGAAAAGTCCGTGAAAATTCAAAATGAGATTCGGTCGATTGGTTCGGCTGGATAAAGTAAGGTGGCACCGCGAGCAGGGATTTGTTGTTCAAGAAAAAGTCCCTCACGCCCTTACCAAAGTCAGAATTCTCTTTGAATTCCGATTTTGGCAAGGGCGTTTTTGTTCCAGAATCTACTTGTTAATTTAAACGAATTAACAAGTAGTAGAAAAAATAAATTATTAAATAAAAATTAAAATCATGGAGCGAACTACTATTGCCGACATCATAAAAAACGAGGGAAAACAGGTCGAGCTTTACGGCTGGGTGCACGCACGTCGTGATCATGGGAAACTGGTATTTATCGATCTCCGCGATCGGAGCGGATTGTGCCAGGTAGTGTTCGGGCCGGAGATCGCGCATGCCGCAGATTTGCGGCTTGAATATGTCGTGCATATTACGGGCGAGGTAAAAGCACGGCCGGAAAAAATGGTGAACGATAATATGGCGACCGGTCGATATGAGGTTTCCGCAACAAAACTCGAAATCATGAGCGCCGCGGAACCGTTGCCTTTGCCGGTCGATTCCGATGGCTATGAAATAGACGAAGAAACGCGCATGAAATACCGGTATCTCGATTTGCGCCGTGAACGGATGAAGAACAATCTTGTACTACGCAACAAGGTGACGCGTTTGATCCGCGACTACTTTGCGGAAAATGACTTCGTCGAAGTGGAAACGCCGATGCTTACCAAATCCTCGCCGGAGGGCGCGCGCGACTTTTTGGTGCCGTCGCGGCTTCAGCACGGAAAATTTTATGCTCTGCCCCAGGCACCTCAGCAATATAAGCAGCTTCTTATGATCGCGGGCCTCGAACGATATTTCCAGCTTGCCAAGGCATTGCGCGACGAAGACTTGCGCGGCGACCGGCAGTTCGAGCATACGCAGATTGACCTCGAGATGTCATTTGCAACCGAGCAGGATGTCCGTGACATGGTGGAAGGGCTTATGATCCGCGTCGCGGAAGCGTGCGGGAAAAAAATATGGAGAAAACCGTTTCCCATGATCTCGCACGATGAGGCGATGGAAAAATATGGTGCGGACAAATTCGATCTTCGAAGCGAGGAAGAAAAGAAAGATCCGAACATCATGGCGTTTGCATGGGTCGTCGATTTTCCACTGTTCGAAAAAGACGAGGAAACGAGCCGTTGGACGTTTGCGCATAATCCTTTTTCCGCACCGAAAGCAGAATGCGTGGAAAAAGTGATGAAAGGGGAAGATCTCGGCGGTCTCCATGCCCAGCAATTCGATCTGGTCTGTAATGGCTATGAAATCGCGTCGGGCGGTGTTCGTATTTCAGACCCGAAGTTGCAGGAACGGATATTCGAGATCATGGGACTCACGCCCGAGCAGGCGGAAAAACGTTTCGGGCATTTGATGAAAGCCTACCACTACGGTGCGCCGCCGCATGCCGGCATGGCGCCTGGCCTCGATCGTTTGCTGATGCTTCTGGCGAACGAGCCAAACATCCGAGAAGTGATTGCGTTTCCGGTCGCGGCATCCGGCCAGACGTCCGTCATGGATGCGCCGAGTGATATAGAACAGCGTCAGCTCGATGACCTTGGTATTGAGATCAAGAAAGAGGAAAAAGAATCGAAATAAATCTTTCAGCATGACGACACTCGTAGGGATATCGGCTCATTCTACCGAATGAGCCGATATCGTGCAGTTGCTTTTTATAGCCTCGTCGGATATTCTAAATAAAAATCAAGTCGCAATTTATAATTTTTTAACAAATCAAAAATGGCACACCCAAAGGAAGAGCAGACGTTTGTTATGGTAAAACCAGATGGTGTTAGAAAGGGGTTGACGGGTGAAATCATTAAGCGGTTTGAACAGCGCGATCTGAAGATTGTAGCGCTCGAGATGTTTATGCCGAGCGAGAAGCAGATGGATGAACATTACCCGAAAGATGAAGCGTGGGTTCGCCGCTTAGGGCAGAAATCCCTGACGACCTACGAGAAATATGGCGTCGACCCGGTCAGCAAGCTGGGAACTAATGATGAATTCGAGATCGGGAAAATGGTGCGCCAGTGGTTGCTCGATTATATGGTTTCGGCCCCACTCGTGAAGATGGTGGTGCAGGGGATCCACGCGGTGGATGTGGTTCGCAAGATTGCCGGACCGACCTTGCCATACAAGGCTGAAGTCGGGACGATCCGCGGTGATTTTTCTATTGACTCTCCGCTTCTCGCTAATAGTGAGAAGCGCGCTGTCGCAAACCTGCTCCACGCATCTGAAACGCCGGAAGAGGCACAGCACGAGATCGAACATTGGTTCGGCAAGGGGTTGAAATTGCAGAACTATAAGCGCTACGGCGTTGATGAGTAACATGAATCTTGATCCGCGATTACATTTTGTTACGGCGACCGCGATCATTGAAAAGGACGGAAAGTTTCTTATTGTAAAACGCGCGGCGAATGAGAAAGCGTTCCCGAACAAGTGGACGGTGCCGGGCGGTAAATTGGTTTATAAGGAATATAAAGATATGCCGTACCCGGGCGATTTTCCGCAGTGGTACGGCATGATGGAGTGGCTCGTCCGAAAAGAGGTCCGCGAAGAAGCAGGTATCGAAATAGAAAGACCGAGCTATGTGACCGATCTTGTTTTTGTCCGTCCCGATGGCTATCCCGTCGTCGTTTTTTCGTTCTGGGCGAAATACAAAAGCGGCGAGGTGAAGCTGAACCATGAAATGACCGACTTTGCGTGGGTGACCGCCGAAGAAGCGAAGACTTACGACTTGATCAACGGCATCGACGGCGAAATCGCCGAAGTCGCCAGACTACTCAAATAAGAATTTAGGCCTATTGAAGTGCGAGTTCTTCTTCGAGTTGCTTCTTGGGTGATTCTCCTGCGCCAGGTGGCACTTCTATGGGGTGGATAAACGGCTTCTGCTATAATCAACACATGAGTTACAGAGAAAAACCGACAGGTGTCGAAAATGTGGAAACGGTGGTATCCGGCAGCTTTAGGAAGTACATGGAACAGATAGGTCAAGCCTTGGAGGCTTTCAAAAAGGCGGATGTCAAAGTTCTTGCTCCGGCTACCAAAGAAGCGGTTAATCCGGAGGAATCGTTTATTATTCTCGCCACGGATGATCCGAACAAACCGCCACACAAACTCGAAATGGATTTCATGCGGGAGATACGGAAAGCGGATTTTCTCTACGTAGCCGATGTCGAGGGATATGTCGGAGAAAGTGCCGCTACGGAAATGGCATATGCCCGGCTAAAAGGTCTACCCGTTATTATTGCAGAAGAGATCAAAACTTTTTCTCGTGAAATTTCGGAGGAGGCACAGGAACTTTTGAAAAAAGCAACTTCTGGCGTATTGCCCATAGCCGACATTTCAAAGGAAAAGATCGCCGAACTGAAGGAAGGACTGGCTGGATTGGAAACGCTGGATTTGACCAAGCAAGAAAGCAATGTTTTGCTATCTCTAATTAAAAAATTATTAAGAAATTTAGAAGCTTTGGAATAGAAGATTTATTTTATCATATAGACCATGAAGATATATGTACTGGGAAGCAACAAATTTGTAAGGCAGATGGTTGAGTGCAAGAACCAGCTTTGTGCGCTAGGATATGATGGCTGGATTCATCAGGATTACGAGGATCATGTGCACGGAAGAAAGAAGGCTTTTATTGAAGGTGCTCTTCCCGGCGAAAGCGCTGACTTTAAGCGGGAGCATGACTATATACGCCAGCACTACCATCACATTCTTGAAAGCGATGCGGTTCTCATTGTGAACCTGGAGAAAAACGGCATCAAAAACTACATTGGCGGGAACGTCCTCATGGAAATGGGGCAGGCGTACGTCAACAACAAAAAAATATTTCTATTGAACGATATTCCTTTGGAGGTGTCGTATATCGACGAGATAAAAGCCATGGATCCCGTTTGTCTAAATGGCGATCTCACGAATATCTCCATCTAAAAAAATGGCCAAGCCAAAAGAAGAAAAAACAAAAGATGGAAAACCGATGCATTTTTCCGCCGGTGCTCTCATTGAACGAAACGGCAAGTACCTTTTGATCGACCGTGCCGTGCCCCCACTCGGATTTGCCGGTGTCGGTGGACATATTGACGAGGGTGAGGATGAAGAACGGGCGGTAATACGGGAAGTCAAAGAAGAAGTAGGCCTTGAGGTAAGCAATCCGGTCCTTCTCTATCAAGAGGAGCTAGATTGGAATTGGTGTAGCAGGGGAATCACCTCGCACTATTGGTATCTCTTTCAATGTCCCATTTCCGGTGAGCTGGAACGCAGTGTCCGGGAAACAAAATCGGCGGACTGGTATTCAAGGGATGAAATCAAAACGCTCAAGCTCGAACCGGCATGGGAATACTGGTTCAAGAAATTAGGCATTATATGAAGCGGCTGTTTTTTGAAAAAATTATTTCTGGAATGCTTCTATAATCGGATCCATGTTGCCTTCCCTGACCTCATTTCAAGAGCAGACATGCGACTTTCGTGGCTATTTTTGGCTACAAACAGAGAATTCTTCCTCGGAGTAGTCTAGCTACACCTTCGTCAGAATTCTCAGTTTTCGCTCAAAAATATCACGCGATATTCGCGTGTCTGCTCTTGAAATGAGATCCGATCTTTTCAATATTGTGCAATTTCTTTCCGGTGCGATGGTCGTCTCGCCCAAGAGGTGAGCTATGAAGACTTCGTGACCGAAAAAGCGTCAACAATCGGATCGAGATTTCCTTCCAGTATCTTGTCTATGTTATGGAACTTTTTCCCTAATCTGTGATCGGTCACGCGGTCGTCGGGGAAATTGTAGGTACGGATTTTTTCTGAGCGGTCGCCGGAGCCGACCTGCTCGCGCCGCATGTCGGTGACGTTGCCGGTCGCTTTCAGTTGTTCGATCTCGTAAAGTTTTGCCCGCAGAACATCCATCGCTTTTTCACGGTTCGCGAACTGCGAGCGTTCCTCGCGCGAAGCGACAATGATGCCGGTCGGTTTATGGAGGATTCGTACGGCTGTTTCCACTTTATTCACGTTCTGTCCGCCGGGACCGCCTGCGCGCGAGAAAGTGACTTCGAGATCGCTTGGGGCGATATTGACGGCCTGAGCTTCGACGATCGGAAGCACGGCGACGGAAGCGGTCGAAGTGTGCACGCGCCCCGATTTCTCGGTGGCAGGAACGCGCTGAACACGATGGACGCCGGATTCGTTTTTCAGCGCTTCGTAGGCGCCTTCGCCTTTTATTTCCGCAACGAGCGATTTGTAGCCTTGGAGCGTCGTTTCATTTTTGTCGAGGATCGTGAAATTCCATCCACGCTTCGCGGCGTAGCGCTGGTACATGCGCGCGAGATCGCCGGCAAAGATGGCGGCTTCGTCGCCGCCCGCACCCGCCCTGATCTCTAAAATAATCTTATTAGCCATGAGATTTGATTTCACTGAAAATTTTCGTTTTTATATCTGGATGCGAGGCTCGCCGAAATATTGAATTATGAAGGCGGCCCGCTCCGCCGCGGATCTCCAAAATGATTTTATTCGCCGTTGTCATGGCTTCACCATAATAGCGCTCGGTTTTGTTTTGGGCAACTGCTTCCTGTAATTTTTACTTATGCACCGTGAACGTTGCCGTGGCATGCTATAATCGTTGTTATGAACCAGTCGACATGGTATCGAGATTTGAAAAAGCCGTCATGGGCACCTTCGGCAAAAATATTCGCGCCCGTTTGGACGGCTCTCTACGTTATTATTGCGTGGTCGTTCGGACTTACATTTTACTGCGTTGCCAAGGGGTATTTTCCCCTCGTCGTTGGGCTTCCTTTCGTATTAAATCTTATTTTTAATTTTGCATTCACGCCGATCGAATTTCGGCTCAGAAATAATATCGCGGCACTCGTCGACGTTCTCTGTACGCTCGGAACGCTCATCTGGGCAATGGTCGTGATATTTCCGCTGTGGGCGCCAGTCGTTTTCGTCAATATCCCTTACCTTTTGTGGCTGATGTTTGCGTCGGCGTTGCAGATCGCGGTCACGGCAAAAAACCGTGGGCGGTAGAGAAAAAGATTCTTGAATCTTGATTCAAGAATCAAAATTCTCTTTACAGCAAGTCCTTTTTCTTGAAGTACAAGAACAGGCCGCCGGTCAGGACGACCATGATGGCAAATACGATCCAGAAGGAATAGGGTATGCCTTCGAGCGGCACGTTTTTGAGGTTCATAGTGAAGAGCTCTTCTATTAATATGGCCGGAAAGGCAATGAATGAGATCACGGTGAGCCGCTTGATGGTCTCGTTGATCTTGAGGTTCATGAGCTGGTTGTTGGTTTCCTCAAAGTCGGTAATGGTTTCGCGATAATCCTGGATTTGGTTGATCACCTTCATCTGCTCGCCGATGAGTTCGGTCAAATAGACCTCCGCATCGCTGTCCCAAAACTTGATGCCTTTCTGGAGTAGAGATTTCAAGATCGGTTCCTGGAGCCGCACGGAAAGGCGGTATTCCGAAATATCGCGCTTCAACGACATGATCCGTTCCAGGACGCCACGCTCCTGGTTTTTGAAAACGTCGCGGCCGACCCGCTCCACTTTTTCGCGGATATGCCGAAGCTGGCGTTCTTCGAAGACGAGAAGATGCTCGATGATGCGGGACATCAGTTCCAGCGAAGTTTTGATGTCGTCCATTGCAAAGCTCCCGAACACATTTCCGAGCGGCTCGTAGTGAACGGTCGCAACCGCATTCTTGCTCACGATAATGTCGATCTCGCTTCGTATCGATGCTTCGTCTTTTGTGTCGTAGAGCGGGAAATAATAGATGAAGAAGATGTAATCTTCGGTTGCTTCGACGCGGGCTCGCGAGGACGGTTCGCGCAATTCCTCCACGATCAGCGGATGCAGGCCGAATGTTTTTTTGAGCGAAGCAAGGTCTTCCTCCGTCGGTGCGGCAACGTCGATCCACCGGACATTCTTATTCTTTTGGATTTGCATATAAAGATTATAACACAGTGCCTCGACGGCATTCGATCTCGATGCGCTTTTCAGGGAAACTTCTCCGTGAAAAGACGCAAAATTTACTTAATGCTCAGTTGAGAATATTTTTTCCTTAACACCTCCTTTTCAGCAGAGGTGAGACTGTTGAGATAAAGACTACTGCCAATGGTTTCGGGTAGAATGAGGCCTTCAGCAGAGGTGAGACTGCCGAGATTGAGATAGGTGCCAATGGTCTTGGGTAAAGTGAGACCTTCGGCCGAAGTGAGACCACGGAGATCAAGACGACCGCCAATGGTCTTGGGTAAAACGAGGCCTTCGGCAGAGGTGAGACTGTTGAGATCAAGATATCCACCGATAGTTTCGGGCAAAACGAGGCCTTCGGCAGAGGTGAGACCCTCGAGATCAAGACTACTGCCAATGGTTTCGGGTAGAATGAGGCCTTCGGCAGAGGTGAGACTGCCAAGATCAAGATATCCACCGATAGTTTCGGGCAAAACGAGGCCTTCGGCAGAGGCGAGACTACGGAGATTGAGATCGCCATAATGGTATTTGATTCCTCCTCGCAGAGCTTCATCTTTGGTGATGCTGATCTCTTCCTTGGAAAAACCGGTTGCGAGGGAGAGATCAGATTTGAGGTCTCTTTTTTCGATCATTTCTTGAATCCGCGGATCCCTTTCATAGCCGAAGCCATCAATCTTTTCGTCGATCTCATAGAGAAAACGGAGATCATCTTTATTGAGGGAGGTATTCTGCTTTGTCTTTTCCTCGATCTCCGTTAGACGCTTCATGTCGGCGACTTTTTTCTCGTACTGTTTGCCATCGGGAAAGGTGTCGAGTTTTTCTCTAGCCACATCGCTGATATAGGGATCAAGATTCTGGTCGTGGGCGATGCCGCGTACTTCGCCGATACGGTCTCCTTCCATCCTGATCGCAAGCCGCGGGATGACGGCTTCTCCCTGATCGTTCAGAGAATAATAGACATAAAAGTCTCCGCCTTGGAGCTGGGTCCGTGCCGTATCAATGTTTGCTGTACACCATTCAAGGGGATAGCCTTCCAAGGATTTTACGAGTTCATCCGGTGTCGAATCCTGTTCGTATTTGACCCATTTACCCCTGGTCTCCTTCAGACCTTCCGTGGAATATTCAGGCATCTCCATGAGGAACTGGGCGTAAATCTTGGAAAAGTTCTCGGTGGTGAGCAGGTTTTTGAATTCAAGATCGCCCAATTTCACGCTGAGATTCTTGATCGTTCCTCGTTCTTCTTTCTTCTTGGTATTTTCTTCCGCTTTTGCAACGATAGCGCTGATCGTCATGGCAAGCGCACGGGGATTCATGGGAGGGAATGACGCCACGGTATCCTTGGTTCTTTTCTTGAACTGGCCTACTTCCTTTCCGTTTTCTTCCTTCTTCTCGAACTTTCCCATGGCAAGCATGGATTTGAATGCCCAGTACTTTGCCCAGGTGGGATAGTCAGCGTCAGGAGATGACAGATAGTCCAGCCATTTGTCGAGACTCTGTTCCTGGCCAGCGATGATTTGATTTGTTTTTTCTTTCCTGAATTCATCCGTAATCTCTATCGTGCCATAACCCATCTCCCGCGCGATTCGTTGCTCCAAGAGAAACGTCGATTCAGGAACGTCTTCCGGTTTGATGACGTACTCTTTATGGTAATGCTCTTTGAGCCGTTCCATGACCTCGGGATCATTCCGATGTTCCAGATGCGTCTGTTCGATGACTTTCAGCCAGTCCGTAATCTTGTCGGCTGGTTTGGAAGAGATTTTTTCTCCCTTCTCTTCTCCTTCCTGCTTCCCTTTTCTTTCTCTTTTCAGTCGTTCCTGTTCATGCTCCACCGGACCCGAGGTGTGGAGTTTCTGGTCTTTCTGGTGGAGGAATTGTTCGCCGAAGTTTTGCATGGTCTTTATCGATATATCATCATACAAATTATGAAAAAAGTAAAGGAAAAATTCTCGGCAATAAATCAAATTTTTTTCTTTTAGAAAAGTTTACTCTCGGCAGCGAATATGAAAATGAAAATTTATTTTCATTTTCATTGAGCGAACCGAGAGTAAAAATCCTTTAAGGATTTTTTAATCTCTCTTTTGATAATGTTTCACTATGAATAATCAAAAAGAGACGGCGTACGAAAAAAAGCAGGGAATTTCAAGGAAAAAGGTCGTCATGGTGATGGCAATGTTGATGGCCGTTTTTGGCACAGGCACCTATCTTTATTTTTCAGGAAACGCTCGCGGTTTTTTAGAGCAGGGCAGTGCGATTGTTTTGAAATCATTTGAAGACATATTCGTCCCGTCCGCAACTGGCACCATCACTTCTGAAATTGATCTTGCCTCATCCAATACACTTGACGTGGCGAATAAAGAACCGAGTGGCACATCTTCACCTAAAAACGGAATTTTGGAAAAGAAACAGAACGGACATACCTCGTCGTCCCAGGATCCAAAGACAAACGTAGCAATAACCTCGAACCAAACAATAAAACATAACGACCATGACACAGGGCTTGCAATGGGTTCTGTGCCTGGCGTGGCGTTGCCCAGTTCATCATTTATTGCAGAAAATTCTTTGTCCGACACGTTGAATATCGCGACGGCAAGCAATTTGCCTGGTGCATTGAATACGATCGATGCAGCGAAGCCGTCGGATTGTTCTTTTCCTGGCTCTGTTCCGGCAGATATTTCGCATCGCGTGATTTTAAACGAGATCGCGTGGATGGGCTCGCCCAGCTCGACGGGCGAAACGGCGTCGACCGCCGCAAATCGCGAGTGGGTCGAACTGAAAAATATTTCTAACGATGCGATTTCTCTCGACGGCTGGCGGATCCTAGATTCCGGAGGGGAAATAAAAATATCGTTTGGTTCTGGTGATACGATCGCCGCAAATGGGCTCTATCTTTTATCGCGGGGCGGAAGTGCAGTGGCCGGCATTTCTACAGACAAAGCGTACACCGGCATCTTGTCGAACGTCGGCGACAAAATTGCCGTGCTCGACGCAGCGTGTACCGTTTCCGATTTTCTCGATGCGTCGGCGAAATGGCCTGGCGGTTCGAATACGACGAAACAAACGCTCGAGCGGACGGCTGGCCTTGGTTGGCAGACGAGCGCCATGGTGGGCGGGACGCCGCGCGCGGAAAATTCTCCTGGCATGCCGATCGTCAGTAGTTCAACTGAAAAATATGGAGTGAGTATTGCCGTTGCGGGTGACGGTGTCGGGAAAGTTACCGTAAAACCCGGCAACGCCATTTGCAAAACAACGTGTAGCAATGAATACACCGCCGGAACGACGATAACCCTCACGGCAACGCCGGGCAGTGGCGTCGAATTTGCCGGTTGGTCGGGTGGCTGTTCGGGAGCATCGACATGTTCCTTTGTTCTGAACGGGCCCGTTTCTGTGATCGCCGATTTTCATTCGAATTTCGAAAATATTGCGGCGATCAGCGATATGGCTGATATAGCCGGTATGATGGACACAACAGATACTGCGGATTTCACCGAGGCAACCACGGCGATAAATACGACCGATACTGCAACCATGATTAATCAAACGCCTTCGCCGCCGCCATCACCGCTTGCGTCGGTGAACCATCTTGTTTTTGCCGCGATCCAAATCGCCGGCGCGGCGGCGGGCGACGATTTCGTGAAAATCTATAATCCCACCCAGGCCGCTATCGACATCAGCAACTGGAAACTTCGCAAGAGATCAAGCACGGGAACCGATTCGTCGCTCCGCGAATTTCCCAAAGCGAGCGAGATAGCGCCAGGCGGATATTTCACGTGGGCGTCGAGTGCGAATGGTTTCGCGGCGTCCGTCGGCGCGGATGCGTCGAGTACGGAAACCTTAGCGGCGAACAATAGCGTCGCGCTTTTCGATGGGAACGGGGCGCAGGTAGATGCGGTTGCGTGGGGGACCGGAAGCAATCAATACGTCGAAGGCCTGCCGTATCCCGAAAGCCCTACAGTCAATCAGGTACTCCAACGGAAATTCGCTGACGGCGCTGTGATCGATACCGACAATAATGCAAACGATTTCACGTTATGATTATGAATAAAAAAATCACCATTTGGGCAGTGTGGGCCGCGATTGTGCTGGCGGGATGCGCCATCATATTTTTCATTGTAGGATTTTTACGAAAGGAGAATGTGAGTCTTCCCGCGCCACGATCCGATGTTATTGTGACCAGCACGGTTTCGCTGGGGAATATTCTTATCAAAAATGAGACGGCGGGCTATGCCATTCTGATCCCGCAAAATTGGTATCTCGAAAAAAGCAAGGGCAGCGGCGCAACGGTTTATCCCAATTATGGTGGAACCAGTACGGCCGCGCCACGATGCAAAATAGAAATTTCTGCGCTCAGAAATCCTGACCACAAAGATCTGGCAAGTTGGCTTACGGCTTATCTTCGGAGCGATCCGACGGCGGATGTTTCTGAAATTTCGCAAACGACCACGACCGTAGGCGGCGCTCCGGCGATCATCTGGCACGGCGCCTTGAATGAAGTTGGCACGACGCTTGCGTATATCGCGGCAGGGACGACGGTTTACGAGCTTGCGCCATCAGTCATCGCAGTAGGCGGTGGTGGTGCATCCCTCAGTGCGGATTGTGAAAACAACTTATCGATCGTTCTTAAAAATTTTGAATTCCTGAAATGAAAAAGAATATTGTCGCGGTTACCCTATTCATTATCACGGCGTTCTCGCCGAATGCGTTTGCTGCAGAGAGCGCTAAATTGCCGTACCTGGCGGGCGAACGGTTTGTCGTTTCGACTGGTTACAACACGCCGCCGACGCATATCAAAAAAGACAGCTATGCAATCGACTTCACGGAGAACGGTTGCGACGCCTACGGTAAATACGCCGTTGCCGCGATGTCGGGAACCGTAACGTTTGCGAGCGAATTTGGCTACAACGGTGGTTACGGAACGGAGGTCTTGGTGCGCGACGCGCGGAATGTGACGGAGCGCTATGCCCACATGATCCCCGGAAGCATACCGATCAGCGAGGGCGATCTCATACCGCAGGGGACGATCATCGGCGAGATAGGGAATACCGGCCTCGTCGCCGGTGCCGCTTGCGCGGCGCATCCGGGAACGCATATCCACTTCGCGATGTATACAGAAAATGCCGATGGCACGTTTGCGGCATATGATCCGGAACCAATATCGGGCTATACGAACATCAAAGCGGAGAATTGGTATGTCTCGGATAATGCGCTCGCCGCGACGGAAAATAATCTGGCCGAACTCTTGGGAATTTTGGAAAGTTTGCTCGGAAATAGCGTGACCGTCGTGAATACGTCGAGTTCTGCCGTGACCGCAGTGTCGGTTGCCTCAAGCGCGGCGCCGGTCGTTTCGGGATCGCCAAAAATGTTATCGATCATTTCCCCGCCGCCGTCCTCGGCGACTGCGCCGACCTCCGACCTTTCGGTTTCTTCATCCTCGATTTCGTCATCATCGATATCTTCTCTTCAAATTACCGTGAGTTCCAGTTCGGTTTCTACTTCTATAACCGAAACAATATCCCCGGTTCCGATCGGATCATCGTCGGGCGGTGGTGCCGGTCCTGCTCTCGGCGGTGGCGGAGTTTCCGTCTCCGTTCCGTCCGCGCCGATTACAGCGACGACAACTATTGATGATCCTTCGAATGATACCGTGGAGGCGTGCACTGATTGAGGATTGGTTTTACGATGCCGTGTTAAAATGATGGTATGGTAAAGCTGATCGGCATTCTCCACGATATTCGGAGCGTCCACAATGTAGGTTCCATTTTCCGAACCGCGGACGGCGCGGGGTTCGAGAAGCTCTATCTCTGCGGTATCACGCCAACACCCGTCGACCGGTTTAAAAAAGTCAGACCGGATTTTGCGAAGGTGGCACTCGGTGCTGAAAAAAGCGTGCCATGGGAATCCGTTCCAGATATTATCGTGCTTATCCGAAAGCTGAAAAAAGAAGGCTGGAAAATTTTAGCGCTTGAGCAATCAAAAAAATCAATTTCTCTCATGTCGCCGAAGCTCGACACCCTTCAGGACATTGAACTTCAACGCTGCGCGCTCATCGTTGGCGCTGAAGTCGATGGCATTCCATCGGATGTTTTGAAATTGGCAGATGTCATCATCGAAATCCCGATGTTTGGTAAAAAAGAATCCCTGAACGTTTCCGTCGCCTTCGGCATCGCAGCGTATAAATTGAAATTTCTTTAATATCTGTTTTTTTGATATTATCTTGATATGGAGCTTCAGGTCGGCGTAAAAATCTTGCTAAAAAATAAAGAGGGGAAATATCTTCTTCTTCGGCGATCTCTCGTAAAATATCCTGACGCAAAAGGGAGATGGGATATCGTCGGTGGAAGAATTGAGATCGGGACGCCGCTTTTTGATAATCTCAAGCGGGAGATCAAAGAAGAGACAAATATGGATTTAACCGGAGAACCGCGTCTCCGCACGGCGCAAGATATCCTCCGTATTCCTGGTCGGCATGTTGTCCGCCTAACCTATATTGGAGAGGCGAGCGGGGAGATTGTTTTGGACACGAGCGAGAACGATCTTTACCAATGGTACTCGGCAGAAGAGCTGGCGCATCTCGATGATATGGATATGTATGTAAGGGAATTGCTGGACAAAGGAATACTGGAATTATAATGTTGTACCTATGAAACCTATTCACATGACCATTCTTATTTTTCTTGCCATTATTTTGATCGTGGTCGGCGTCTTTTTGCTTTGGCATGCCGTTCTTTCGAAAACGCCGAATCCGCCGCTTCCGGCCGGAGAGATCAGTATCGGTAAAAATGTGTTTGCTGTCGAGATGGCGACAACGACTGCGGAGCAGACGCGGGGACTTTCCGGACGTGCCAATTTAAATGAAGGAACCGGCATGTTTTTTATCTTCACGCCTGGCGTTCAGCATTTTTGGATGCCGAACATGAATTTTCCGATTGATATGATCTGGATTGCAGGGGATCGCATCGCCGGTTTTGCCGAGGATGCACAACCCGAGCCAGGGGTTCCGTTATGGAAGCTTAAGATCTACACGTCGCCCGACGGTGTCGACAAAGTACTCGAGGTGAACGCCGGAACCGTGGCAAAAGACAACATCAAAGTTGGCGACCCCGTCACCTTCGGCCCGAACACTTCTTAACGAGAAATATCTTTTTGTTTTTTACCTTCGGCAACGAGCAGAAAAGTTTCTTTTAGAAAAATTTACCCTTGGTAGAGAGGAGTAAAATGAACCCGCTATGGCGGGTTCATTTTAGCCGAACGCCCCAAGGGAAAAAATCCTTTAAGGATTTTTTAATCATCGGTTTTTTAGAATAAGCCGATGAAGATAAAAATCATCATTGCGGTTCTTGCCGTTCTTGCGGCAAGCGTTTTTATGGTGCGGGCAAAGGCCGATAACGTCTTAAGCCAGCCTGATTTTTCAGGATCGGAGTCCGAGCCATGGGGTGCCTACGGCGCCGCTATCGGCATTGCGAGCGGCACGATCAGCGAGTTCGGCACGACAACGGCCGCAATCGGAGATTTTGAGTGGGCGTACCTCGGCTGGGAATGCGACGCGCATCTCGAGAATAATGCCACGCCGTATTGGTGTAATGACCATATTTTTCTGAACGTTGCGACGACGACGATGCTTGGCACAAACACGCGGGCGTATGTTTTCCAAAATCCTCATCAGGCGGTGGATGGGAATATACAGCTTTTCTATCTAGAACCGGGCGGCGGCCCTCATGATTTAGGAGCGGGAGCGGTTTCAAACACAACCCAAAATCTGTCTTGGGCATGGACCTGCGGCCCGTATTGCAGGAGCGGCGGGAGTTCCTTGGAGGGGACCTCGAATGATTTTGTGCCGTATTTTGAAATGGGGCCGCAGGCCGATCCGCCCGGCATTTCATCACTCGCCCAGTCGGCGGTTGGCGGCGCAGCGATTCCGGATGACGGAACGGTTTTTGGAAATTCCGTCTCGTTGAGCGCATCGGTCATCTCGGAGGTGAATGATCCGCTCATCTTGCAGGTCGAGGTCGAGCCGACGGGAAAATCGTTCACCGGCATTCCGACCGCATCAAGTACGGCAGTTGTTTCTTCAACAATGATCTCGTTGGTTATTTCGAATCTTGCGGATGGCGGTTATCATTGGGCGGCCCGAGCGGTCGATGCGGACACGTCGGAATCGTCGCCGTGGAATTATTTTTCCTCCGGCGGCCCGATCGCCGACTTCACGGTCCAGGCACCGAAGGAACCAGTCATTCTCATCCCGGGCATTATCGGTTCCCGTCTCACGCGCGTTTCGGATGGAAAAGAGATTTGGCCGGACGTTGACGACATGTTGCTCTCGCCAAGTGACGATTATCTGGACGATCTTGCGCTCGCGCCGGACGGGTCGCAAATTCCCGGGAAAATGATGGCGGCCAGTTCAATCATCGATCAAGAATCGGTACTTGGCATTTCAGCATCGTTTTATGGCAAACTTCTGCAGGATTTAGAAAATGATGGTTATCATTCCGGCACGACGCTCTTTGTATTTCCTTATGATTGGCGGCTCGGGGTGCGGAACGCCGCCGCGGCGCTCGCGAACACGGTTGCTGCCGCGCGCGCGGCATCGCCCGACGGGAAAATATCGATCGTCGCGCACAGCATGGGCGGCCTCATCGTGAAGGATTATCTTGCGGGAATTTCAGATACGTCATTCGTCGACAAACTGGTGCTCCTCGGTGCGCCCCAGCTTGGATCGCCCGAGGCGTTCAAATATTTAAACTACGGCGACAATCTCGGTTTTCAAATTCCGGTCGTGAATTTGGATATTTTGAATCATAACGAGGTGAAAAAGATCGTGCAGAATATGCCATCGATTTACGATCTCCTGCCGTCGCGCGCCTATATGGCGGACGGCGGCGGTTATGTGCAGGATTTTAGAAATGGAGAAAGTACGTTCCTTGATTTTGATGCGACGAACCGGCTAATGCTCGCGGACCCGTCGGATAGCCGGAACGCCAGCCTGCTCTCCGCATCCGACGTGCTGCACGGAGGCCTCGATAACGCGCCGACCAATGCGTCTAATGTCTATAATATTATGGGATGCGCGGAGCCGACGGTTACCGGATATCGCCTCTATGACAGTGGCGTGGTGGACCTCGTGCGCAGCGACGGGGACGGTGTGGTTCCGCTCGCGAGCGCGATGGATCGCGCGAACGGTTCTCGTAATTACTTTATTTCCGGCGCCGCGACTGGCATTTCGCATGTTAGCTTAGTAACCGATGGGCGGGCCATCTCACTTATCACGGCGATCCTCGATGGCACGATAAATTCACTGACATTGCCAGGCGGCTTTTCAACATCACTCGATTCCTGTTTTCCGAACACCGGGAGCGGCGGTTCCGCGCAGGATGAGACGACAGTTGAATTCAGTGCCCACGACGTGAATGGATTTACCGTTCAGAATAGCGAAGGTTTATCTACGGGGCCCGATGCTTCTGGTGCGATAAATCTCGGCATTCCGGACAGCACCTACGAAGCAATCGGCGATAATTATTTTATCACGGTGCCAGCGGGCGGGGATTATCATCTGATTGCGGAGAGTTCGTCGTCGGATAATCTTGTGGTGCAAGCACAGGGATATGATGGCGGTTCGGCAACACAGTCGGCGACGTATGTGGTTTCATCAACTGCGGCTACGGCGTCAGGAACGAATGTTGGCACGACAACAGCGCAGCTTGATTTTTCCGGCTTCGATTCGGCGGGAAATTTAACGGTGACGGAAAGCGGGAACGCAAGTTCGTCTGATGGCGGTCAAAACGCGACCACGACGCTTTCTGTCGCACCGATCATTGAGGCGTCATCAAGCGACGTAACGCCGCCTGAAATGACGGTTTCCGGAATTCCCGCATCTGTCGCGCAGGGGAGCACGAGCACCGTTTTCTTTTCCGCGACGGACACCGATTCTGGCGTCGCATCACTTCGTGCGACGCTCGATGGCGTGCCGATTGCGAACGGCGATACCGTGACTTTTGCGCAGGCGGGGGAAAATATTTTCCGTGTTGAAGCGATGGATAATGCCGGAAACCCTGCCGTGAAAGAGATTGATTTTACCGTATCCGTGCGGTCGCCGCGTGAAATATCTTTCTCGCCGATCGCGGATACGTACATAGACGCCAGTGTTCCTGACGCAAATCACGGCAGTGGCCAAATTCTCCGTCTTCGGGCGCGCGGAAAAAATCGCACCCTCGTGAAATTCGATCAGTCGGCAATTTCGAGTGCGGTCGGTTCGGGCACGATTATTTCCGCACAGCTTACGTTCACCGTCGCAAAGAATTGGGAAAACTGGGCAACATCGGAACTGCTCGCGCTCCATCGAATGACGGCGCCATGGATCGAAAATGGCGCCACATGGAATACGGAAAACTCAACGAGCGGTCCGCCATGGAGCGCTGAGCCGAGTGCGACGATAGTCATTTCAAATGACACGACGAGTACTGTATCGTTTGACGTAACAAGCGATATTGAAAATTTTCTGGCCGACGGTGAAAATGACGGTTGGATTTTGCAAAAGGCCGACGAGTGTGCTTCGGGCGTCATTGATTTTGGTTCACGAGAATCGAATGTGCCGCCAGCGTTGACAGTCGTGATACAATAAAATGGTCATTTCGCCTGCCTGCCGCAGCCTTAGCAAAGGCGGGAGCTGCGTGAGGAATCTCATGGAGAAGATTCAGGAACCATGATTTAGGATTCGGAAATCATCCTTTCTTGATTCTTAGATTCTAAATCTTGAATCAATTTCCATAGATTTTTCGCATAACATATAAGCTATCCATGAGACATCACTTTTTTTCACTTCTCTTGGGCCTTGTGCTCGGTGCGGCAATTTCCTGGTTGCCGACCGTAGTTATGGGTGGAAGTGGATTTGTCTTACCATTGATCCTTTGGGGACCCTGGTATCTCCTTGCTATTCCCTACGCGGTGATTTTTGTGTTGGTTTTCGGAATCCTTATGGGAATTTATCGCCTGTTCAAAAAATCTTTTCCGATTTCACTTGTTGACGGAGCATGGGTCCTACTCGGGCTTTATCTCTCGCTTACGTTTTTCTTTCATCTGGTCGGTATCGCGGCGACGGGGGGAAACCTTACGTTATGAAAGATATTCAAATTATTTACGAAAATGGGGACATCATCGTGGCTAACAAACCAGCGGGGATGATGGTGCATGGCGTGCATGGCGTGCATGGCAAATGGCAAATGGCAAATGGCAAAAAGCTCAATCCACGTTTAACTGAACCGACGCTCGTGGATATTTTGCTCAAAAAATATCCCGAGATAAAAACGGTTGGCGATGAGCCGAATATACGCCCTGGCATTGTCCATCGGCTCGATAAAGATACGTCAGGTGTAATGGTCGTCGCGCGGAATCAAAAATCATTCGACTATCTGAAATCGCTTTTTCAGGGACGCGATATCAAAAAAACTTACATTGCGGTCGTTTCCGGCGTGCCAAAAAAGAAACAGGGTATTATCGATAAGCCCATCGGCATTCGGACCGGTACGACGAAGCGTAGTGTTGAATCCAAGAAAATGGCAAAATCGGCAGTGACGGAATATAAGATTTTAGCGATTAGCGATTTGCGATTAGGGATTAGCGAAAAATCGCCATCTTATTCATTGCTTGAAGTTCATCCTTTGACTGGCCGCACGCACCAGATCCGCGTGCATCTCACGAGCATCGGCCATCCGATCGTGGGCGATCCGCTCTACGGCCCGAAAAAGCAACCACCATGGGCGGATCGCCTCATGCTCCATGCCGCATCCATCGAATTTTCCGACAGCTCCGGCCGCCGCTTGCGATTTGAAGCCGAAATTCCGGAAGAACTAGAAAGAATATTTAGGAAATAATTTCAATGTTGATAATGCAGGAATACTTTTTCTTTGTGATTTTTTCTGTTAGTATGAAGACGCAATGTTGCAATCTAAACTTTTTACAAAGATAGAACGGAACGCGCCAAAGGATGAGGCGACGGTGAATGCCCAGCTTCTCACGCGGGCCGGTTTTGTTTCGAAATTGATGGCAGGTGCTTATAGTTACCTGCCGCTCGGTTTGCGAGTTCTCAGAAAGATCGAAAACATCGTTCGCGAGGAAATGGATGCGATCGGCGGCGAAGAGGTCTCGATGGCGATGCTCCATCCGAAGAGCATCTGGAAGACGACCGGTGGCTGGGATAGCATTGATGTGCTCTTCAAACTAAAAAGCCGTACCGAGAAAGAATATGCGATGGGCCAAAGCGAGGAGGAAGTAGTAACGCCTTTGGTCATGAAATACGTGACGACTTACCGTGATCTGCCGAAGGCGGTTTATCAGATCAATTGGAAATTTCGCGACGAGCTGCGTTCAAAATCAGGCTTGCTCCGCGGCGTGGAATTTTTGATGAAGGATATGTACAGCTTTCACGAAACACAGGAAGATTTTGATCGTTTCTATGCCGTGGCAAAAAAGGCATATTTCAAAGTGTATGAACGACTGGGACTCACGGCAAAAGCAACCGAAGCGTCCGGCGGCGCTTTTACGGAAAAGATCTCGTATGAGTTCATGGTGCTCACCGATGCGGGCGAGGACGATATTTTATACTGCGACGCGTGCGATTTTTGCGTGAATGTGGAGATCGCAAAACAGAACGAAGGCGATCCGTGCCCGCATTGCGGAAAAGCGAAACTTGCGAAAGCGCGCGCGTCGGAAGTGGGCAATGTTTTTGATCTCGGCCAGAAGTATGGAAAGAATTTCGATATGGGCTTCACAGATCGCGACGGCAAAAAACAGTATCCCATCATGGGTTGTTACGGTATCGGCATTTCGCGTTTGATGGGCGTGATCGTTGAAAAGTATAACGATGAAAAGGGAATTGTGTGGCCGGAAAGTGCGGCACCATTCCATGCACATCTTTTGTCGCTCGGCGGTGCCGACGCCCTGCCGATCTACGAAAAGTTACAGAAAGCTGGCATCGAGGTTCTCTACGATGACCGCGATATGAGCGCGGGAGAAAAATTTGCGGAAGCCGATCTTATCGGTATCCCGTGGCGCTTCGTCGTGAGTCCTAAGGTTGGCGAAGGGAAAGTTGAACTCAAGCGCCGGAACGAAGAAAAAGCGGAAGTGGTAGATATTCAAGAAGCGATTTCTCGCTTAATGTCTCCGACAGCATAAATCTTATCAATAAGAAAATATGCAGTTAAAACTTCTCTCATGGAACATATGGGGCGGTCGGCATATTGACGATGTAATTGATTTTTTGAAGTCTGCCGATGCGGATATCATCGCTTTACAGGAAGTTATACGAGAGGGGAACGGCAACACGGCTTTAACGATCGCGCAACGACTAGGATATGAAATTTCTTCTATTTCCCCCGCAGTTGCACTTACGATGCCGATATCTTCAAAGTGGACTGGGCCAGTAAAAGAAAAGGAAGAAACTTATATGTTTGGTAATGCGATTCTCACTAAACATAAAATCGTTTCAAGTCAGGCACATGAGCTTTCCTCGGGTGAAAGCCGCGTGGCGATATCAGCCGATGTGCTGGTGGACGATTTTCTGCTTCATGTTTTCAGCATTCACCTCAAACATCTCCATGTCAGCGACGATAACGAACCAGAAGTTGTTGCCATGCACCAAGGGCAAGCTGATAAACTTATGACATTGTTACCGAAAGAGAAGACTATCGTAGCGGGCGATTTTAATACTGTACCCAATGGTTATGCCGTGCAAAAAGCAAATGAGTTTTTACGGGACAGTGAACAAGGTTCTGCTACACCGACATGGAGTGTCTATCCTGAGGGCTGCGGGGTCTGTCCTTTCATAGGTGTTGCCTATAAGTTCGATTATATTTTTGCCAGTGAAGATTTAGGGATAAATGGATTCCAAGTTGGCGATTCAAAAGGTTCAGACCATCTGCCAGTTTTGGTTACGATTGAAATATAAAGAAACGATTGTTCTCGATTCCCGCTTGCGCGAGAACGACAAATTGACGTATTATGTGAGCATAAAAATCATGGCGCTTTTTGATTCTCTTTTTAAGGATATCGGCATCGACTTGGGAACGGCGAATTCCCTCATTTATATCAAAGGGCAGGGGATTGTCGTGAATGAGCCATCGGTCGCCGCAATGAACACGAAAACGAACCGGATTCTCGCCGTCGGCGACGAAGCGAAGAAAATGCTCGGGAGGACTCCCGCGCACATTAACGTCGTCCGGCCGCTCGTAAACGGTGTGATCTCCGATTTTGAAATGACCGAAGAAATGCTGCGTCATCTTTTGAATCGCGGAAAGACGGGTTCTTTCACCTCGTACCGACGGGCAATTCTCGCCATCCCCGATAATCTGACCGAAGTGGAGCGGAAATCTGTTGAGGATGCCGCACTTGGCGCGGGATGTTCAAAGGTGTATCTCGTGGAATCGCCGGTGGCGGCCGCACTTGGCGCGGGACTTCCCATAACGGTTCCTGAGGCAAATTTGATCGTGGACATCGGTGGCGGCACGACGGATATCGCCGTGATCTCGATGGGGGGTACGGTTGTTTCACGGACTTTGAAGATCGCCGGCGACCGTTTTAACGACGACATCATGCGATTCATCCGCGACGAATTCCAGCTTTCGATCGGTGAGTCAACGGCGGAATTTACGAAAATTGCGGTCGGTTCTGCCATACCGCTTGATGAACGCCTCGAGGTTCCTGTCCGCGGCCGCGATATGGCGACCGGTCTGCCGCGCGAGATTTCAGTCAAGAATACGCATGCACGCGCGGCGTTATCAAAATCGTTGCGGTCTATCACGGACACCATTCACGAAACGATCGAGGCGACGCCGCCGGAGCTCGCCGGTGATATTCTTCGGCACGGCATTGTGCTCTGCGGCGGTGGAGCATTACTTCGGGGTTTTGGCGACCTCATTGAACGGGAAACGGGCGTCGAAGTCACGATCGCAAACGATCCCTTGGCCTGCGTTATCCGCGGCCTCGGGCAAATGATCGATGACTTCGAGTCGCACCGCGAATTTTTGGATAATCCCCTGAAGCCGCTCTCGATAACATTATAATCGCCAGAGAGATTCGAGATTCAAGAATCAGGATTCAAGAAGAAATTATTTTTAAATCTTGAATCATGATTCATTAATCAGGTGCTTTTTAAATCATGAAACATAACCAATCTTGGTTTCTCGCTATCGTTATCGTCCTTCTCTTGTTCTTTATTTTTTTCATGCCGTCCGTTGGCATTCACATGCGTGAACTTTTGGGGCCCCAGACGACGGTTCCCAGTGACGCCGAACAGCTCGCGACGGAAAATGGGTTGCTCGCGGCCCAGCTTGCAAAACTGACAGTGGTTGCGAACGAACTGCCGAGTTCGACGCCGGATACGGTGCGAGCGATGGTCTATTCCGAATACCCCTTCAATTTTAAAGGCGAGATGACGATAAATGCGGGAGTCGACGAGGGGATCGCTGGCAATGACGCCGTTCTATTCGAAGGGAATCTTTTGGGCGTTGTGGCAGAATCCTCGGCGCACAGCTCGGTCGTGCAGACCATTTTCGACCCGAATTTCAGGCTGCCGGTCCGAATCGGACAGGCAGGATATGATGCCTTGCTTGCGGGTGGATCGTATCCTATGCTTCAGTCCATCGCAAAAACGGCAAGCGTCTCGGCGAATGATATTGTTTATAGTGCGGGTTCTCCGGCGCCCTACGCGACGCCCATCGGAAAAATTGCGAGTGTCGCACTGGCGCCGAATAATCTTTTCAAAACAGCATCGCTCTTGCTGCCGTACGACGTAGGAACGGTTCAGGCCGTGGAGATCATAAGGCAATGATTCAAGAATCAGGATTCAAGAAGAAATTATTCTTAAATCTTGAATCATGATTCGCGAATCCTTTTTACTTTTCATGAAATATCTTTCCGCTATCCTCGTTTTTATTCTCGCCGTTATGCTGCAGCTCTGGCTCGCGCCAGGCGGCATCCACGGTGATTTTGTGCTTACCGCGCTTATCGTTTTCGCCTTCCTTTTTGAATTTTGGGAACTCGCCGCGTTCATCATCTTCGGCATCTTCTTGCTGAATTTATGGCCCTCGTTTAATCTTGCGATGCTGATGTTTGTTCTCGTGCCGCTCGTTGTCTACGTGCTGTGCCGGCGCTTTTCGCTTGATCTATGGCTTGGCGTTGCCGCCAGCATTGCGGGCGGTATCATCGTTTTTTATGCCGTGACCGCACCTCTCGCCGCGTTCTCTGCGGCTGGCCCGCTCATACTCGACCTCATTGCCTGCATCATTTTCGGAGAACTTGTTCTGTGCGGAATGGAAGGATAATCGGAGTCGAACGTCGAACAAGAATATCTGTTCGGATTTCGACTCCGAACGTGGAAATGTGACGTCCCGCGGACGGGGCGTTATAATGCCCTTATGACGGATTTCAAAGCGGCATATGCACGGCTGAATGATGCGCAACGGCGGGCGGTTGATACGATTGAGGGGCCGGTCATGGTCGTCGCGGGTCCCGGCACGGGCAAGACCGAGGTGCTCACGTTGCGCATCGCGAACATTTTGAAAAAAACGAAGACACCGCCGGAGAGGATCTTGGCGCTTACGTTTACGGAATCCGGTGCGGCCACGATGCGGCGGCGGCTTGCGGAACTTGTCGGCCGCGATGCCTATCGCGTCCAGATTTCCACATTTCATGGTTTTGCCAATGGCATCATCAGCGATTACCCTGATTATTTTCCGGAGATCGCGTATGGCACGCCGGTTGCAGAGATCGATCAGGTGCGGGTTATGGAGAAAGTGATCGACGGGTTGCCGTCGGACATCCTGCGTCCCTTCGGGGACCGTTATCATTATTTGAAATCGATCCTGCGCGCCTTGGGTGAGATCAAGAAGCAAGGCGTGTCGCCGGAAAAATTCACGGCGCTTGCGGAGGATGAACGGCGACGTTTTCTCGCGATCCCGGATCTTACGAATGCTTCAGGGAAGTACGAAGGAAAGATGAAAACGAAATATCTGCCGATGGAACGCCGCATCGCGCGGAACGGAGAGCTCGCGATCGCGTACGACGCATACGAAAAGAAGATGCGTGAGAAACATCAGTACGATTACGACGACATGATCATGGCGGTTCAGGTCGCGCTCAATACCCATGAAGACATGTGCCGTGTTTTGCAGGATACCTACGATTATTTTCTGGTCGACGAGCATCAGGATACGAACAGCGCGCAGAACGCGATCATTCTGAAGATCGCGGGCGCGCGGGAAAATCCCAACCTCTTCGCGGTCGGCGACGAGAAACAGGCGATCTACCGCTTTCAGGGCGCCTCGCTCGAGAATTTCCGCTATTTTGAAAAAAAATATCCGCAGGGAGTGGTCATCCCGCTCACGGGAAATTATCGATCAACGCAGGCGATCCTCGATGCCGCGCATGAGGTTTCGCCGCGCGCGGAGCGTCTTACCGCGAATGCCGGCCATGAAGAAAAGTTCGCACAATTTGTAGAGTTGTCTTCGTCTGACGCCGAATATTTTTTCGTCGCTTCAAAGGTAAAGGAATTCATCGAAAAAAAGAAGACGAAGCCGGAGGATATCGCCGTGCTGTATCGCGATAATCGCGACGCAGAGCCTTTTGCGCGCGCGCTTGAGTACGGGCACGTTCCATTCGTGATCGAGTCGGACCGCGATGCGCTGGGCGACGAGGATATCCGCAAGCTGATCATTCTATTGCACGCCGTCGAACACTTCGGGCGCGAGCCGGAGCTCGCCGCCGCGCTTCACGTTGATTTTCTCGGCATTCCGCCGATCGACGCTTATAAACTATTCGCATTCGCGCGCCGCGAACGGAAAAATCTTTATGATATTTTACGTTCACGCACGCTTATTGAAAAATCCGGCGTGGAAAATGTTGATGCCGGCGCGATGCTCTTTGACCATCTTTCGAAATGGAAGCGCGACGCCGAAAATCGCGGTGCCGCGGCGGCCTTCGAAAATATGGTGCGTGAATCGGGATTTCTCGCAGCCATCCTCCGCGGATCGGACGCCATGGAAAAACTCGCAAAACTCCACGCGATATTCGATATTCTCAAATCCTTCATTGAACGTCAAAAGAATTATACGCTCGGGGAATTTTTCGATTATCTCGATCTCATGGAACGGCACGGTGTTGCGGTAAAGAGTCCTGCCGTGGCGGGACGGGGACGGGTGCGGCTCATGACCGCGCATCGCGCGAAGGGCCAGGAGTTCGACGTAGTGTTCGTCGTGAATGCCGTGGCAAAAAAATGGGGTGATCGTTTCCATCGCGACGAGATCAGGCTCCCGATGTCCGTGTATCAAGACGGGAATGTTGAAAATGACGGTGGCGAGGAAACAGAAGATGATGCCGACGAACGGAATGTTTTCTACGTTGCGCTCACGCGCGCGAAGCGGGAATTATGGATAACGGCGTCCCGCACCGGCCGCGACGGCCGTGAACAGCTGCCGACGAAATTCGTAAGCGATCTTGGCGTTGAGGCCCTCGCGCGTCCGGCAACGGAAGCTTTTGAAGAATTTTTTGCGGCCCACCGCGATCTCGAATTCGCTCCGCCGCCGGAAAAAAAGCCGGAGCTCCATGACAAGGAATTTCTGAACGCGCTTTTTGAAGAGCAGGGCTTGTCGCCGACCGCACTCAACAATTACCTGGCGTGTCCGTGGCAGTATTTCTATCGCAATCTGATCCGCATCCCCGAAGCGCCGAACAAGAATTTGGCGTTCGGCACGGCGGTGCACGCTGCCTTACGCGCTTATTTCGATGCGTGGGATGAAGGAGAGGATAAGGGAAAAGAATATTTCATTCGGCGCTTTGAAGATGCATTGTTCCGCTCGCCGATAACGGAAGATGAATACGAAGAAGCGCTCACGAAGGGAAGGAAAGCGCTTGCGGCATATTACGATCAGTATCGTGAAACGTGGGGTACGGAGAAAGGAAAGAACGAGGTCAGAATCGATGGCGTAGAAACGGACGGTGTAAAAATAAACGGCATGCTTGATCGCATCATGTTCGAACTAGAATCGGATCGGGTCACGGTGCTCGATTATAAGACTGGGCATCCAAAAACGCGCAACGAGCTGGAGGGCGGCACCAAAAATGCCGACGGGAATTATAAACGTCAGATCACTTTCTATAAACTTTTGCTTGCGAAGCAGGGGATACACGAAATGAAGAAGGGAATCATCGATTTTATCGAGCCGGATGCGCGCGGAACATTCCATCGCGAAGCATTCGATATTTCATCCGGCGAAACAAAAATGCTCGAGGTGCAGATCGGCCAGGTTGCAAAAGAAATAAAAGATCTTGCGTTCTGGAATAACATCCCCCATGCCAAAGATTGTGCTTATTGCGATCTACGCAGGTTGATGTTGTAAGCATCAGGACAACGATTTGTATTTGCCCAAGATGAAATAAAAACACCTACTCCGTCGGGCGACAGAATAGGTGGGGGGTAAGTAAGCGTACTGTGGGAACCCACGTAGGAGTCTGGAGGAAGGAAAAATTATTTTACGAGAATCATTTTTAAAGTTCTCGTAAAACTTCCGGCTTGCAGTCGGTAAAAATAAATACCGCTCGCAAGTCTGGAACCATCGAAAACTGCGGTGTGGTTTCCTGCGACTTCTTGTTCATTAATGAGTGCCGCCATTTTCTGACCGAGGATATCGTAGACATCCAAGGTGACTTTCGAGGCAGTCGAAATTGAGTAGGTGATGATGGTACTCGGATTGAACGGATTCGGATAATTCTGCTTGAGCTCAAAACTGATCGGAATTTTCCGGTTATCCTCGACACCGGTGATCATTTCCGATAGAGGCCGCTTCCAAAGGGCGTCGCTATCGTAGGTTCCGGCAAAGATATTATCACCGTCAACGCAGAGTGCGTCGAGATAATAATCTGTCAGCCCCCTATTAACCGGCGCCCAGCTTGTTCCATCGTTGGTAGATAGGAACACGCCGCTACCGTTCGTTCCGGCAAAGATATTGTTCCCGGTGATGGCGATAGACCAGACCTCGTTATTGGTCAGTCCATTGTTGATGGTTGTCCAGTATCCGCCGCTATTCGTGGAAAGAAAAACCCCAGCACCGTTGGTACCGGCAAAGATATTCCCACCGCTTACGGCAAGAGCCATGATTGGCGCTGAACAAGTCAGATTCGTTTGAGTCCAGCTTGCGCCGCTATTCGTGGAAAGAAAAACCCCAGCACCGTTGGTACCGGCGAATAGATTTCCATTGCTGGTGACCAGCGACAGGACCGACGTTCTCGTCAATCCCGTATTAACTTGGTTCCAGCTTGCGCCGCTGTTGGAAGAAATAAATATGCCATCATTGTAAGTCCCGGCAAAGATACTTCCGCCATTCACTACGAGGAGCGTCATAACAGGGGAAGGGGACGCCAGGCTGGTTAGCGACCAGTTAGTCCCTCCATTAGCAGAAACAAACACCTCACCGCTCCATGTTCCGGCGAAGATTTTCCCGCTGTCGTCGACGGCGAGGGTCATTATTGGAGACCCTTGATTCAAGCTGGTTCGAGTCCAGCTTGTGCCGTTGTCAGTAGAAAAGAACAAGCCGCCGTTCCAAGTACCGGCAAATATGTTCCCACCGGTTGCGACGATAGATTCTACGTAGCCGTACTTCGGCCCCGTAGTTTGTATCCATTGCGCATTAATTTCATTTAAATTTAATGCCAACGTACAAAATGCAAGAAAAAATAGATATTTTTTCATTACTACTCCATATTAAGTTGTTAAATAAATAAGCTACACAAAACCTTCTAAGGAGAGATTAGCACATTTTCATACCTTTTGTCAAAGTTTTGTACTGGAAGGGTACATCGGTGACACTTTCTGGTTCTTGTAATGGTACTCGAC
>CAYUBE010000002.1:0-63682 GCA_964442965.1 uncultured Candidatus Saccharibacteria bacterium | reverse complement strand
GTAGCAATGGCAAGCTCTTTTGAGCCTTCAGAGGAAGAAAAAGCGTCTTTGTACCGCGTACCAGATTTGAACTGGTGTTACATGGATGAGAACCATGCGTCCTGACCAGACTAGACGAACGCGGCATGCAAAGATTATAGGTACTAATTTTAAACGGGGCAAGAACCACGTGTCCTAGACGATGGCGGCAAATTTGATTCCGAGAAAGATTCAGGAATCAGGATTCGAGATTTAAGAATATTCCTTCTTAATTCTTGAATCCTAAATCTTGAATCGAACGTTTACACTTCTTCCGTCGCAAGGGGTTCGGCCGTGATGGCCTCTACTGCCACATTTAACCTCATCGCATGCGATCCTTTCACGAGCACGAGGTCGCCCTTCTTCATGAGATGCGTGAGCGGCTGAACCACTTCTTCGACCACGTCAAAAGAAAAAATGTGGCTCTTGTTCAATCCCGCGTCACGTGCCGCTTCGGCAATAAACTTTGCCCGTCCGCCAACAGTGAAAAGCACATCTGCCACGTCCGCGACCTCGCGGCCCACGCTTTCATGTGCTTCAATCGTATATTTCCCGATTTCAAGCATATCGCCCAAAACTGCGATCTTGCGCAATGCCGGCAAATCTTTCAACGTGTCGAGCGAAGCGCGCACGGAAAGCGGACTTGCGTTGTAAGCGTCGTCGATCACGAGCGTACGCTTGATGCCGGGCAGAAGCTCCATGCGCGACGGCGCGGGAATGAATTCCGCAAGCGCTTCCGAAATGGTAACGAGGTTCATCTTGAAAATCAAGCCTACGCACGCCGCGGCCGACGCGGCGTAGGCGGATGCTCTGCCAAAAACACCATCCACGCGGACCGGCACCGAACTTCCCTCGTATTCAAGCTTGAAAGAAATTCCGAGAGGCATTCCGTCGCGCACGCGATTTTCAAAACGGACGATTCGCAGATCGGCGCCCTCTTCAAAGCCATAGGTCATCACGCGGCCGCGCGTATGATCCCGCAGATCATGGACCATATCGTCATCGTGATTCAGAACGGCGAAATTGCCCGGCGCGAGCCGCTCGATCAGTCTCGCCTTCTCGCGCGCCACCTCCTCCGGCCCGGCATAAAACTCGACGTGCGCCGGCTTGTCGCCAACTGCGGTCACGATACCGACTGTGGGTCGCGCGATCCGCATCAGACGCAAAATATCGCCAGGACGATCGGCACCGTATTCCAAAATGAGGACCTCGGGATATTTTTTTGACTTCACAATAATCCGCCACGCACCTATACAAAGAACTTTCATCCAGAACGCAAGCTTCCGGAACTTTGATGTGCCTACTGGCTGATCGTGGCTTACTAATTTCAGTTCTTCGCCGCTCCAATTGCCAAGAATCGCAAGCGACATTCCTATTTCATTATTTAAATTTCCCTCGGCTATGCGCACACGGCGAATCTTTCCGAGCACGGCGGCGACCGCACGCTTCGTCGATGTTTTTCCGACACTGCCCGTAACGCCTACGATGCGCGGCGAATACCGCATGAGCGTGAGGCGCGCAAGAAAACCTGAGATGGGGCGGATTATTTTAACGGTGATCGATTCCATAGTACGTCGGTGCTGTTATTTACTGCATATCAAATCCGGACAATTGGGAATGACATCGGCGGTCGTCCGGTCCGGCGGAATATTGTAATAATTGATAAGATACTGCGAAAGCTCTTTGGACGCCGGCACCACACTCTCGGCGGCGAGCGACGTCTCGGGCAGTGTGTTCAGGCGAATCAGCGTGATAAAACGAGGGTTCGAAGCCGG
Source organism: uncultured Candidatus Saccharibacteria bacterium (assembly GCA_964442965.1). Lineage (GTDB taxonomy): Bacteria > Patescibacteriota > Minisyncoccia > UBA6257 > 2-01-FULL-56-20 > CAJAQL01. The sequence goes on along the minus strand of CAYUBE010000002.1, from coordinate 61,889 downwards.
GCCAAAGCTGACATACGAGTCGATAAGTTGATTGGTATAGCCACCGTGGACCAGATCGGGAATAAATGCACTGCCGGTCTTCCCTGCGAGTGCATAGCCATTAATATTCGTCACCTGAGCGAGATCGACGGCATCCACCATCATCTGCGTCACCTGTGCAGCCGTCGATGCGGAAATGACCCTCCCGACCACCTGCGGGGATGCCGAAGCATTGAGATACGGCCGCATCATCACGCCACCGTTCGCGATTGCCTCGATTGCCGTAATGAGTTCGATCGGCGTCACGGCGACGCCCTGCCCGTAGGCGACGGTATCGAAATTCACCTGAGGCGCGTTCGGCGTCATGCCATTGATCGTTCCTGCGACCTCGCCGGGTACATCGATGCCCGTCAACTGGTTGATGCGAAACTTTTTCATATAGTCTTCGAAGGTGGCATTGCCAACCTGATTCTCCGCAAAGATGGCGCCGGTATTGATGGAATGTTCGATGACTTGCGTCATCGTCGTTCCCGGACCATACGGACCGTGCGTGTCGAGATCGTAATTTGTTATCTTAGCCCCGTCGACATGCAAAGTTCCCGGATCATCGTAGGTCGTATCCGGTGTAATTTTTCCCGCATCAATGCCCGCCGCCATCGTAATAACTTTAAAAATGGACCCTGGCTCGTAAATAGATTGCACTGTTGGATTCAAAAAATTTCCGAATGATGACGAAGCGTAGTTATTCGGATCGAACGTGGGATATCCCGCCATGGCGAGGATCTTTCCGGTTTTCGGATCTTCTACGATGACGCTCCCGCCGGACGCGCCGTTCGTAGCAACAAGATTCTGTAATACTTTCTCGCTCTCGATCTGAATGTTCGGGTCGATGGTAAGCACGACGTCATTTCCCCCGGCAAGTGTTGTGTTGTCGTATTCCTCAATACCATAATGGCCGCTATCGCCGGTGGTCGAAGCATTCGGCCCTACAAACCCGAGTACCTGTGCTGCAACCGTATCGAGAGGATAGTAGCGCGCGGGTTCGTTATTGACATAAATCCCAGGCAGGTTAAGTGCGGCAACCTCGCTCGCTGTCGAGGAATTTGCTTTAGGGATAAGCAATTCATAATTATCGCGCGGCCTGCTTAGGATCGCCTGGAGCGTAGCGACCGGCATATTAAGGATCGGCGCGAGCGTGTTGGCTGCCTCTGCCGCATCAGCCACCGCCGTGGGTACCGCGTAGATAGTGGGGAAATCTTGATCGATCGCGACGGGCAGCGTACTGCCATCCGTATTGGTAAGGTAGATCGCGCCACGGCCCATGGCGGCCGAAGCCGACGCTGATTGCTCTCCCGCCGCGCGCGCCGTATAGTAACCGTTCTTTTCAAGCTGTAGCTCAGACACACGGAACAGCAGGAACGCATAAGCAGCAATGATTCCTATAATAAGCGGCAGGGTGCGGTTTTTCATCTCTTCGTCAACTACTGGGCAGTCACGTATTGAGGCTTTGCGATAACAAGACCGTCGGAAGTCGCCATCGCCGTCAGCTGATCGGTATTGCCAAGCGTCGTTATGATCTGATTGTTCAGCGCCGTGTTTTCCGCGCCGACCGAATCGAGCTCCGCCCTAGCCGCGGCGACCTCATGATTCAAATTGACCGTTTGATTATAGAGCGTAATAAGCCAAAACGTTCCGCCCATCAGGCCAACCACCAGGAACACCAGGAAAAGGCGCAGGAAGAAATTTGTTTTGTTAGGTTGAATAAAAGTCATGGATTTTAGGTGTTAGCCACTAGGGTATAGCCAATAGAGATTTTTATATTTTAATTCCCTACATCCTAGTAGCCGGTGGCTAGTGGCTATTCACTATCTTCCCTGCTCTCAGTTTTGCCGACCGACTTCGAGGATTCGCCGCAATCTCTTCGCGAGACGCGACGATCGGTTTCATGGGCCGCTTGGTAAGAAGCTCCATCTTTGAATTTTTGATCATATTACGAAACGACTGCTTCACGATCCTGTCTTCCAGAGAATGAAAACTGATGGCGGCGACCCGCCCGCCCGGCACGAGAATATCTTCCAGCGAATCAAGCACTCTCTGTAGATTTTCCAGTTCGCCGTTCGCCAGAATCCTCAAAGCCTGGAATGTCCGCGTCGCCGCATCAATGCGCCCGTGTTCATAACCTCTCGGAAGTGCAGCGCGAATGGTATCTGCAAGATCACCGCTTGTCTCAAGGCCGCCTTTTTTCCGGCGCCGTTCTACGATCGCCCGCGCGATCCGGCCGCGCTGCCGCTCACCGCCAAGATTGAAAAGGATTTCGGCCAGCTCTTTTTCGGAAATAGTTTTCAATATTTCCCTGACCGGAATACGTGAATCGTCATACGTCATGAGAAGCGGCTCATCGCGCGACGCTTCGCTGAAGCTGAATCCCCTTTCGGAGTGTTCGATCTGTTCCGAAGAAAATCCAAGATCGAGAAGCAGTCCGTTTGCCTTGCCAAGCCCTTCCCTTGCGAGAATTTCCGGCAAGTCGGCATAATTTCCAACGAGAAGCCTGGTGTTTTTTGACGGAGCGATCCGCGTTTTGCAATCAGCAAGCATCGCCTCATCGAGATCCAATCCCAAGAACTTTCCATTCGGACCGATCCTTTCGAGAATGGCTGCGGCATGTCCGCCACCATCGACCGTCCCATCAATCACAAAATCACCGGGACGCGGATCAAGCATTTCTAAAACTTCTTGTAAAAGAACGGGTGTATGAGACATAAATTTCTAATAACTAATATCTAATTCCCGATGAAAGTTCAAATTTCTAACATTTAACATTTCATTGGATATTAGAAATTAGAAATTAGAAATTTTCCTATATTCCCAGTTCGCCTAATTGTTCGGCAATTTCCTCGGAAGAACTTTCCGTCTTCACCTTGTACGTGGTCCACGCCGCGTCGTCCCATATCTCAATGCGATTATAGAGACCCGCCACGACGACCGCCTTCGACAAACCCGCATACTTCCGCAGATAATCGGGAATCAATATTCTTCCCTGATTATCCAGTTCGACATCCGTTGCACCTGCCAGCATGAGGCGCGCGAATGCCCGCGAGTTCGCTTGCGCTAACGGCAACGCGACCAATTTCTTCGCGAGAATTTCCCACTCGTTGTTTGCAAAAACAAACAAGCAGTTATCTATTCCGCGCGTGATAATGGCGCCGGCTTCCAATTTATCGCGGAACTTTGCCGGAATCGCCATTCGACCTTTGATATCCAGATTGTGTTTGAATTCTCCAAGAAGCATAGAAATAGTTATTAGCCATTAGCGACTAGCCACTAGAAATTAAAAACTATTTATTACTAGTCATTAGTGGCTACTTAGTTATCCCCATAAGTGGTGCTTTATCCCCATAGTTATCCACAGCCCACCACTTTTGTTTAATGATACCCCACCTGGGTTTTATGTCAAAATCCGACATATCAAAGGTTGTGGCATTATGAAAACATAGATTTTCCTTAGCTTTTCTAGACAGCTTTTTTTCATGCGCACGGAGATATGCACAGGAACAAAAAATGGCCCCAGAAGGCCTTTTCCCCACTTGACTCGTATCAAGATCGTATCTCGATAGAAATGCCGAGATCGTATCTCCGATGGAGATACGATCTCAATAGTGACATCCTCCCCGGGTTCCGCTCTGCTCCACCCGGGGCTTCCTTTGAACTACGTCTGACGCAACATGCCTCCGCTGCGCTCCGGGATTGATTCATCCCCGGGCTCGGGCGTGAGATAACCACAGTATACCCGTTTTCAATGGCCCTCGCCCGGGGTTTCCTCTAATAGAAAAACACCCGCGCTAAGCGCGGGTGTTTTTGAAGGTTATTTCTTCTTCTTTGCTGCCTTCTTCTTCGTCTTTTTCTTTGCTGGCATTTTATTTTTTATTTTAAATTTCGATGCGATTGGGTTGCCGACCACCCCAACCAATTTTCAGAAGATCGGTGAAGTGATCTTTCTGAAAATTTATCTTACCTTAATTGTAGCAAATCAATTTTTCGATTTCTCAAAAAACTGTGCATAACTTTTCCGGAGACGAATTACTAATTTCCAATACCTAATTCCTAATGAAATGTTCAATTTCTAATCTCGAAATTAATTTCGATATTTTGACATTTATCATTTCATTAGAAATTAGGAATTAGATATTGGATATTAGGAATCCATTCTATTCCAATTTCCCTAAAAAAACTTTCTCGAGAATGCCGCTCGTAACAAGCGCCGATGGTTCACCTTCTTTCGCAACTCTTCCTTTATCTAAAATGTACGCACGGTGCACAATTTCAAAGAGCGATTTAATATTGTGTTCTACGATCATGATCGCCGTGCCATGCCGTTCATTGATTTCCTTTATTTTTTGAAAAACTTCTTTCACGATCTTCGGCGCAAGCCCAAGTGACGGCTCATCCAGGAGCAAAACTTTCGGATCCGTCACGATGCCGCGCGCCAATGCCACCATCTGCTGTTCCCCACCGGAAAGCTCCCCTGATTTTTGCTTCCGCTTGGTCCGCAAAACAGGGAAAATATCCATGGCTTCGTCAATGCGACGTCTTAGCTCACGCTTATCGGGAACCGTGATGCCGCCGATCTCGAGATTTTCCTCGACGGTAAGATGCGTGAATACGCGGCGGCCTTGCGGCACAAACGAGATACCGCGCTCCACCATTTCGTAAGAAACCGGGCGCACCTCAGCTCCATGCCACAGCACCTTTCCAGGAGACATCGGCGCAAGACCGAAAATCGCCTTGAGTGCGGTTGATTTACCTGCGCCATTCGGTCCCATGAGAGCGACCATTTCCCCTTCGCGGACTGCGATGTCCGCACCATCGAGCGCCTTCACGCCGCCGTAGTGAACGTGAGCATTTTTGAGTTCAAGAATTTGTTCCATAGATAGGATGAATTTCTAATATCTAATTCCTAATTTCTAATGAAATGTCCAATACCAAATTTCTTGGAAAATATTCTCTTTTATTATTTTAACCTTTGTCATTCCACTAGAAATTAGATATTGGAAATTAGAAATTACTCACCGAGATACGCCTCGATGACCTTTCGTTCGGCGAGCACTTCGTTTGGTTTTCCTTCGGCAAGCAGTTTCCCGTCATCCATAACGATCGTATAATCGGAAAGTTCGCGAATGAGGTCCATGTTGTGTTCAATCAGCACCGACGTCTTGCCTTCGGAGCGAAGTTCCTTAAGGACCGCGACGACGATCTTTATCATTTCCGGAAAAAGCCCGGCGAACGGCTCATCGAAAAGTAATATCTCGCAGGCTTGCCCTGAGCCTGTCGAACGGGTCATGGCGAGTGCCCGCGCGATCTCAAGAAGCTTCCGTTGGCCATACGATAAATTTCCCGCCATCTCATGCCGCTTTTCAGAGAGACCAACTTTCTTAAGCAATTCTTCCGCCCTCACAAGATGGAACGCATTGTGTTTTTCGAAAAGTGCGCCGACCACATTCCGTTCCGTAAGCGTAATAAGGATGTTATCCAAAACCGGCATCTGGTTGAAGAGTCGCACTTCCTGAAAAGTACGCGTGATTCCGTACGAAGCCACGTCTGCGGCGCTCATCCTTTTGAGCGCGACTCCATCAATCATGACTACGCCCGCAGTTATCGGGAAAAAACCGCTGAGAATGTTCACGAGCGTCGTTTTGCCCGACCCATTCGGTCCCACAACGCTCGTTATTTTTCCTTTTTCAATAGAAATCGACAGCCGGTCCACCGCCACCACCCCACCAAAATGCTTATCTAGGTTTCTTGTTTCGAGAATGTTCATTTTAATAATTGACTGACATGGGTTGACCATTTTTCATAATTTTTATTACAAAACCGAGATCAGAGTTACCATTTGCGTCGAGAGAGTATGTCCCCATAAAACCGTGATAGTTTTTTACATTTGCGAGCAGCCAATCGTGAACGGCGATGCTATTGTCGCCAACCGCCTTTATAGCATCAACTATCATGTGTACCGCATCATACGTTGCTGCTGTCTGAAACGGAATTGATGGGGCGTAACCATACTGATCTTGATATGTTTTGAAAAACGTCAGGAGATCAGGGTTTTCCGCATCATACGCCGGGTCGGCAAAATAAATTCCATCAAATGACCCGACTATCTTTTGGGCGGCGGTATTGGTGACAAAGGTGAAATCTGAAAACATGGGCGGCGTAAAGCCAAGTTCACGCGACTGTTTCACAAAGAAGGCTCCGCTGATGCCGGTCTGCGAAGCCACCAAAACTGCCTGAATTTTTTGCCCTTTGAACTTCGTTATCGTTGTCTGAAAATCATTCGTTCCAGGCTGGAAATCATCCTCGGCAACAATAGTTCCTCCACGGCTTGTAAATTCTTGTTTAAAACTTGCGGTTAGATCAAGTGTATACTCAGTAATCTCGTTTACGATTGCTACGTTTTTATAGCCAAGTCCGATCATGGCATCGGCGATATCCGTTCCGGCCAAGCTATCCGAGTTCGCGATCCTGAAAACATATTCTCCCGCAGTATCAATATCCTTGCCGCCAGTCACCGGCACAAGATCAATAACGTGATTCTGATCAAAGAGAGGTGCCGCGGCGTCCGTTCCGTTGCTCGCCATGCCACCGATGACATATTTCACACCGTCTATATTAATGAGTTTGGAAACTGCCGAAATGCCCGTTGGGCCGTCTACACCGGAATCTTCAGAGACAATCTCTAATTTTCTACCATTCACGCCGCCCATTGAGTTGATCTGATCAACCGCTAAGTCTGCGGTATTTAAAATATTCTCTCCGAGTGCCGCCCAATCCCCGCTCATGAGGCTCGCAACACCAATCTTGATGGAACCGGAATTTTGCTGACTCCCTTGATAGACTCGCCAGCCAATGAACGCGAGAACGAGAATAACGATAGCCGCGATCCAGATTTTTTTATTTTTGTTCATTGAGTGACATTGCCATTCTCAAGCTTGGCGAAAAATATATTGGGAACTCTGAGTCCCACCGCGTCGAACGAGACTTCCCCATCCGCACCGACAAAGTTTGCCGTTTTCATATTGGCGACCCATTTCTGCGCATTCGGATCATACGTATTCGCGAGCAACATAAAGGAATTATATCCCTGGTTGCTGCTCGAAGAAGCTGATCTATCAAGGGAATAGAAATGATTGTCCTTGGCATCTTTTTGATCAATTGAATAACATTCTCCCCGAATCGAGCAGTTCGTTCTTCTAAATCATAGATTTTTCCGTTTTGAGAATTAATCATTTCGCTTTTCATTAGGAATTAGATATTGGAAATTAGGAATTCGCTTTCGGTTTGCTCATCTTTTAATAATCCCCTGTGGTCTAAAAATCAAAAACAAGATGAGCAAACCGAAAGCGATGGCGTCTTTCCATTCACCGGAAATCTTCCATATGCCGAAATTCTCCGCAAACCCCAAAAGCAAGGCACCGAGCAACGCACCCGAGAGGCTGCCGACACCCCCAATGATTGCGGCGATCACCCCTTTTAAAAGCAGTTCCAGTCCCATCGTCGGCTGGATGCCGGTATCAAAGCCGATCAGAATGCCGCCGAGCCCCGCGATCGCCGAACCGATGAAGAATATCCATCCGAGCACTTTTTCCGTGTTGATGCCCGCGATCCGCGCCACTTCTTCATCGTCGCTCACCGCACGAACCTGCTTGCCGAACATTGTCACTTTCAGGAAGATCGAGAGTAATACGAATACCGCGACCACAGAAGTCAGGATAAGAACCTGCGTTTCCGTGATCGATGCCCCAAAGATGGTGTAAACCTGTTCCGACGCCGCGCTCGAAAGCGTCTGGAATTGACTGGTGAAGAGCATCGCAATCACCGCCTGAATGATGGTAAATGCCCCAAGCGATGCCACGAGAAACACCATGTTCGATGCATGTCGCTTGCGAAGCTCGCGATAGATGATTCGGTCCAATCCCCAACCAATAGCGCCGGCGACGAGAATGCCAAGAACAACCGCTTCGATCACATTCATCTGAGCGTACGTCGTCGTCAGGAAGAAAACCGTGTAGCCGCCGGCGGCCGCCATGACGCCGTGCGCCATGTTAAAAAATTTTGTCGCTCCGTAAATAAGATTGAAGCCGATCGCAATGAGCGCATACGTTCCCGCGGCGATCAGGCTGTTCGCAATAAGCTGGGGAAGAATGGACATGTAGAAGAAATTTCTAATTCCCAATTTCTAATATCTAATTTCCAATGAAAATACCCAATCATTCTATCAAAATCACGAGGAAACAGGAAGTCAAAAAAACACCGGCTCATTCGGTAGAATGAGCCGGTGAACTAATTTTGAGGAAACCGGCACCCTGCGAGAGTGATGAAATACTAAAAGCCCGACGAAAGTTGATTTTTATATTAATTATTGAACCGGTTGCGCCACACCATTATGTATCATTTCCAATCTATGACCGCTCGCAGGATCACCGCTCGGCAAAATCGTGATCATCCCTGTTGCACCTGACCAATTACCGACGGTGCGTGACCACTGGGCAAGCGCTGTGCCATTGTAACCAACTGTTCTGATACCATCAGCCAACAAGTAAACCGCGTCGTACATTGTTTGCTCATAGCTTTGATAGGGAACATCGCTACCGTATTGAGCTTTATATGCTGACAATAGATGCTCGAATTTCTGGTTTGTTGGATCAACACCAAATTCTGCAGTCAAAGCTCCCTCGAGAATATTCGCATTCGCCTTGAGCGTCGCGGGATCGCCCGCTATGACGTCATCAACAAGAAGTGGAGGAGTCCACTTTAATTCTTGTAATTGTTCTATGACTCTATCTGTTTCCTGTGGTGTTTGCGTGATGATAAAAAGGGCATCAGGATTTTGTGATTTCAAATCCGTCAACATTGAACGAACGTCTGTTGCGCCCGTGGGAAATGATTGGTTGAAAATCTTACCGCCTAAGCTTTGAAATTCATCATTGAAAGCACCGTAAACCCCGACCGCATAATCAGTTTGTTCCTGTACAACGGCAACGGATTTCCAGTGCTTTGTATTCCATGCTGCATCAGCAAGAACCTTTCCCTGTGCAGAATCGCTCGGGTAATCGCGGGCAAAGTATAAACTTGAACTGGTAAGCTTCGGACTGGATGAACCGCCAGAAAAAAGGAATACTTTAGCCTGTTGAGCAATGGGAACTGCAGCCAATGATTCGCCACTACAAAGACCACCGATAATTACTTGCACATTATCAACATTGATCAACTTTTGAGCCGCGTTTGCCGCATCGGTCCCGTCGCATTTCGAATCTTCAACAAGCAACTCTATCGGTTTGCCATTGATACCACCCTGGGCATTAATCTCATTTGCGGCAAGATGCAAAACATTATCCATGGGTTCTCCATAAACAGCCGCATCACCCGTAAGGGGCAGCATAGCCCCTATTTTAACCATATTTGCTGATGCATTATTTCTTGCAATCCCCCACCAGACGAGACCGACCACAACCACCACGCCAACAACCCACCAAACGGTTTTTTTGGCTTTGCTCATTTTTTTAGTTTATTTTATGCCTTTTTAGGCTTTCGCTCTGGCTTTTCGACAGTGTAACAAATCGGCCGAGGGCGTCAAATAAGATATGCACAGCCCAGAACCCGTCAATAAAACTATGAAAATGAGGGCTATCTCAAATATTAAATTTTGTTAAAATTCTATTTGACAGGTAACATGGAGCGAGTAATATAAAGGCTACATTGGGCTTCGGCCTCCGAGAAAACCCCTCATATCGAGGGGTTTTCGTTTGGTAGTAAAAGGCCAACTTTTCCTGCCATTTCAAGAAATTTATGGTGGTGCATGGTTCCTATTTTTCTGAATAATCGTTTCCGATCCATTAATCTCATTTGAAAAAGTAGGGCGGTCCCGACCTTTCCAGCAAAGCGCGAGTGATAATAATATGATCCATCTTTTTCTTTGCTCGTAAGCGGTATGCCCCAGAAAAAATTTGGACTGAATTTTCTAAAAACGATGACGGGGCGCAAAAAGAGCTCTTGTTTTCCGTCCTCCTCGTGGCCAAGATTTAGACCAAGATAGCAAAGCCAGATTTCCCTTTCTCGAAAGAATAGTGAATTTTCTGCCCCCTGAATTTTTGTTTTTAGATCATGCCAATCAGCAAAATCCTTTTTCATCATCCGCAAACATATCATGTTGACATTAAATATTTCTAAAAATAAAAGCCGCGCAAGGTGTAGCGAAGGCTGTACCAACTCGTTCACATTACCCAATCTTCGCGGCTTCTCGTTTTCACGAGATCGCGATAACCTTAAAACCGTTGAAATTCAGACTGATTTCTTTTATGATGTTGCGGGGGCGTTTAGCTCAGTGGTAGAGCGCTTCGTTCACATCGAAGAGGTCGCAGGTCCGATCCCCGCAACGCCCACAGGCTTCAATATAAAAATTACCCCGCTTCAGCGGGGCAATTTTTATACGGTCAAAAGATTATTGCAACTCGACCGTTGCACCGGCCGCGACCAACTTCTTCTTGATCTCTTCCGCCTCTTCTTTCTTTACGTTCTCCTTGACGGTCTTCGGAGCGCCATCGACGAGATCTTTCGCCTCCTTGAGACCCAAGGTCGTCACTTCGCGAACAACCTTGATGACGTTCAGCTTGCTTTCGCCGGCTGATTTGAGGACAACATTAAAACTGTCTTTCTCTTCCGCCGGTCCTGCCGCAGCCGCACCCGCCGCGGCCGGAGCTGCCGCCGTGATACCGAATTTCTCTTCGAGCTTGTGTACGAGCTCGGCGAGTTCGACTACTGAAAGTTTTTCAATCTGACTGATGATATCTTCTTGATTTGCCATAGTTTTAGTTTGATTGTTTCGACTTTTGATCTAACACATACAAAAATGAACGAATCGGGGCCGAAAGAATACCCAAGAGCTGGGACAGCACCACATCGCGGGGCGGGAGTTTGCCGATGTAGACCATCTGCGCACCATCGAGCGGTTCCTTTTTGACGAGGTCATAGCCACCGAGAAGATGTTTTACCCATACGTCTTTCGCACCACCTTCCGGAACCTCAAGCTTCGAAAAGAATGCGAACGCGGGTCCCGCAATCTTTTCAACATCGCCGCGGGAAAAAATGGTACCGACGGAGATTTTGAATTGCGCGAGATCAACGTCGATCCCCTTCTCTTTCAGAAGAATGCTGAGCAGCCGTTTCTTGATGACGAGAAAATCGGCATCTGCCTTCGTGAGTTCACGGCGGAACTGCCGCACTTTTTCCGCGGTAACCTTTGTGAAGTCCGTAAAGACGAGTGCCTGGCTTTTTTCCAAAAGCCCACGAGCTTCGTTCAGTTCTTCCTGCTTCTGTGCTTTTGATTTCATAGTAATTTAATCTTTAATTTATCGAGATACGATCTCAATAAAAAAACGACCTTTTCTCCAAAGCTCGTTCTAACCCCACAATTGCGGGACTGAATCTCCTCGGCAGGGCCTACTCCTTTTTAGAATCTGTTTCGAAAATAAACTACTTCAGGAATAGGCTATTTTCGAAACGGATTTCTTGGACGCCTGCGGTCTTTGGAAGTGGCTTCATGATAGCCGACCGGTCGGATAATGTCAATCAAACACCGAGGTTGCCCATACCGCCCATGAGTCCGCCCGTTGAAGCCGACACAAAACCCTCGAACCAGACTATACCCCACCATGCGAGGGCGATGGTACTCGCTGCCATCAGGATAATCGCAACAATGCCGATCTGTTTCTTTTCCCAATCTGGCGATCGCAAATACTGCACGCCGGGCCAATATTTAATTCCCAAAAAAGCCATTGCCGGCAGGATGATACTGAAAAGATATATCCAAAGCTGGGTCAAAAAGGATGTCGAAAGCGGCTTACCGCCGGCCAGCTTCGTCCCGCAGTTCGGACAAAAATAAAAAACATTTTCAATGTTTTTTGCATTTGGTTCGCTCAACCACAAAGAAGCTGACTCTCCTTTGTGATTTCGCTGCCAAATGTAATAGTCCGGCGAGATCGGCTCATGGCACATAGGGCAAATTGCCTGCGCTGGCGGCTGCGGCGGTTGAGGTATGATCACTGGTTCGTTATCCATATCTTCCATTATAGAACAAGATTTGCTTCCGTGCCCATGCGTCTCCACGCGCTCATATAGGCCCATCCTACCGAATGAGCCTATATGAAATGCTTTGATATTCTTACGGCACCTTCACGCAAAACGATCACCCTCCCCTTTTCTATTTTGATCAGTGTGGATGGCTTTGAAACGAGCTTCCCGGCGTCGGCATAAAAATCAACGCTCTTTCCGAAATATTTTTTCGCGGCGGGAATAGTCAACGCCGGCGGTTCGCCTTCGAAATTTGCACTCGGCGCAACGAGCGGCCCTGTTTCCTGCAGTAAGTCACGAAGCCATGCTGATTTTGGAACACGGAATGCGAGCGCTCCCGTACCCCGATGGAGATACCTAAATTTTTTGAGTGTTGATTTCTTGCCTGACGCGATCGGCAAAACAATACTCACCTTTCCGGGCCAAACTTCCGAGAGAATCTTTCTTGTTCGCGCATCAACAGTAATGCCGAATTTTTTGAGGTCATCAACCGACGCAACGAGAACGATCATCGGCTTTTTGGAATTCCTCTTCCGTAAACGATAGATTCTTCTCACCGTCTCCGGCATTAATGCGAAACCAACAATGCCATAAAGCGTATCAGTTGGAAGGACGCCGGCTCCGCCGGAATTCAGGATTTCTACCAAATCGTCGTAGTTCATATTATTCAAACGTTTTTATTCTTCTCAAGGCTTTGTGGTAACTGATCGCGAAACGGTGCGCTTCGTCGCGGACCTGGATCAGCGTTTGCAAGCTCACATTTTTCGGCGCGGTACCCACGATATCATTCCGTTTCCGCTCCGGACCCTTCGCGAGCCCCACGAGCGGGATTTTAAGACCGGCGGCGCGCATAGCGCGATAAGCTGCATTCGTTTGTGGTAATCCCCCGTCGATCAGGATCAGATTCGGCAGTGGCCAATTGACGTGTTTGAAACGTCGCTCCAGGACTTCGGTAAGCATCGCAACATCGTTCGAACCGATGACCGTGCGGATTTTGAATTTGCGATACTCATCTTTATTTGGTTTACCATTCTCAAAAACAACCATGGAACCGACCGCCGAGGTTCCGGAAATGTTCGAGATGTCGTAACCCTCGATGCGGAACGGTCGAACAGAAAACTCTCCTGCCTTCGGCATAACCATCTCGGAGTCAGAAATGAATGCTGTATCCTCGATATGTTTTAACGCGAAAATCTGCCCGCGCAACCTTCCCGCCTTCTCGAATTCCAGTTTTTTACTTGCCGTCGTCATTTCTTTTTCAAGTGTTGTTACGACCCGCGCTTTTTTTCCCTCGAGAAAAAGCTTGAGATGATTGATGTTCTTCATATAATCCGCGCGAGAGATCCTGCCGACGCAGGTTCCAGGACACAGTCCGATCTCGTAATCGAAACACGGCCGCTTGAAGCTTCCGATCCGGTCCGGGTCATGCGTACTCCATGGAAATATTCTTCGGAGAATTTTCAACGCTTCGCGCGCGCTCGAGGCCGACGTGAACGGTCCGAATCGTTCCATCTTTTCGTCGGTAATATCTTTCCCTCGCACAAGTAAAACACGCGGAAACTTTTCGTTGGTAATCTCCATAGAAAGAAAGCTTTTGTCGTCTTTTTCTTTGATATTAAACGGCGGTGAAAGTTTCCGAATCAGCTTCGCTTCCAGAATAAGCGCCTCGATCGCGGTGTCAGTTTCACGATGATCAATGTTTGCAATCCGGGCAACCAGCGTCTGGATACGAACATCGTGAGGTCTTTCAAAGTAACTCGAAACCCGCCGGCGCAGATTTCCCGCTTTGCCGACATAGAGAATCTTGCCTGCGGCGTCTTTCATTAAATAGACGCCGGGCGTTTCCGGAAGCCGTTTGTAATCGGAAGAGTTCACGGAAGAAGTTTAATGTCCTTGCTTGGTCATGTCGAGCTCTGTGGGACATCCCTTGAAAACTGGTTTTGTAGTTTTATAGCAGCCGAAAAGATTCCTCGCAAAGCTCGGAACGACCCAAATGCCATAAAACACCAAGATTAATCTCCCAACAACACATATACCGCACATTTGCCAATCTCCGGAAGTACGCCGCCTTGAACGTTCTCAGCAACCTGATCAAGACGTATTTTTGCCTCCGTACCGGATCCCTCGGAAATCAAATAATCCTCTTCTATGTACGCGATCTTGCGGCCATCCATGTTGTACACATATTTATCCTGAAAATAACCGAGCCGCTTGCCCTCATAGTCGCGCACATGATTCCCGTCGATCCAACCGACTTTTTCTCCTCCGCGCCAGATGTAATTTCCAATAAGTTTAACCATGTGGGTAGTATATCAAAAAATCTACGCATTCGGCATGTTCAAATATCCCCGAACCTTCTCGACGAGCTCATCAAGGCCGATACCCTTCTTAATAAAATCGAACGCGCCGTTTTCCTTGGCCGACCGTTCGTCAATCTCCGGATTCATCGGATCGCTGAAGGCCGTAAGAAATACCACCTTGATGTCTTTGGTTACGGGATTTTCTTCTAATTTTGATTGTGCCGTGATGCCATCCATCACGGGCATCTTCATGTCCATCAGGATAAGATCGGGATGCTGGTCGATCGCCATCTGGACTGCCTGCGCGCCATCCGACGCAGTTATAACGCGAAAACCAACCTTATCCAATTTTGCCTTATAAATCGAAAGTATATCGGCCTCGTCGTCGACTAAAAGAATGAGTGCGGGCTTTTGGTTGATATCCATAGGTATAGTATATCACACTCTCTATCTTTATGGCTTTTTCAAACCAAGGCCTCGTGGTAGGCCGGTGAGCGGAAGGGTCAGGCAAAAAACACTGCCTTTTCCCGGCTCACTTCTTTCAAGTACAATATCACCTCCCATAAGGTGCGCGAGAAAACGCGAAATATAGAGCCCTAAGCCGCTGCCGTATTCCCTGCTTTGAATAAATGCCCGCCCGGTTTCAAACTTTCGAAACAGCCTCTGCTGCTCTTCTGCATCGATGCCAATGCCCGTATCCTCGAAGGTGATCTTGATGACCTTGCTCTCTTTTTTCAGGAAAACGGCCACTCCTCCATGCTCGGTATAATGAATCGCATTACTAATGAGGTTGACATATATCTGCTGGAGACGGCCCTTGTCGACATTGAGGATGAACCCTTCGGGATCATGCGAGGTATCGAGCGTAATGGTCAGTCCTTTTTTCTCAGCAAGAACTGAGAGATCGCGGATTACATCTTTCATCAATCCCGCAGCGTCGACAGGTTCGATATTCAGGGAAACCCTGCCCCCTTCAAGATTTTGAACATCGAGAAAATCGTTCACAATACTCAGCAGGCGGACTGCGCTGTTAAGAATGCTGCCGATCTGCGCTTTCAACCCGGTGTCCAAGCCAACCGACGGTTCATCGAACATTAGTTCAGCCTCCCCCCTGATGACTGTGAGCGGCGTTCTCATTTCATGGGCAGCAATGGCGAGGAACGTGTTCTTCGACCGTTCAAGCATTTTTTCTTGGGTAATATCTTCCATCAGCATGACAGATCCTATGAGGCTGTCTTTTTCGTCAGATCCAGAAAGAAGAACAGGGGTCGCCATGATACGGAATGATTTTTCTCCTAGTTGAGCTTCCTGAAGCTCATAGCTCTGCTTCTTTGCCATCAGATCGTTGAAAGCCGTGGCGTCCATAGCAGGAACAAAAAGATTTCCGATCGACGCCAAAGTAAGATCCTGCCCGGTAAAATTCTCCTTGGCTACGGAATTCGCAATCAGGACAACTCCGGCAGTATCGAGCAAAAGAAAACCGAGCGGCAAACTGTTGATGGATGCCAAGAGCCGGGCTCGTTCCTGCTGAAGTTCCCTGGTACGATCATCAACCCGTTTTTCGACATCCAGCACCATGTGGTTAAACGACCGCGCCAGACTTCCCACCTCGTTTTTCATGTGCATGAGCTTTTCGTCCACGCGCGCCGCAAGGGATCCTCCCTCGGAAATGGTTTCTGCGATGCCGGCAAGGCGTATGATGGGACGGCTGAGGCGGTTTGAAAGAAGAAATGCAAGCAAAATGATGCCCCCGATCACGATAATGATCATCATAATTCCTATGGTCCTTTCCAGGGCTTCCGTCGTATTGACGCTTCCCTGGGTCTCCTCCATGCCGCCCACATCCGAAACGATGAGGCTTGCCGTGTCCTGCTGAATGCTATTGTTGGCGTTATCTACCTGCTCAAAAATATTCGCACTTTGGGAAAAATCTCCCTGCTTAGCATTCGCCACACCATGCGCGATATATCCTTCAAGCAAGGCTATCTCGCTCCGTAGGCGCTGATAAATGGTGGCACTTGCGCTTGAGAGCGTCGTTCCATCCAGATTTGAGGCAGCCACATTGATCGCGTCAAGGTTGTTTTGATACTGGGCTGATAACGAAGGATCGTTGATATTCTGTAGCAAGGAAGTATACGTCGAGATGAGCTGTGACGCTCCCTCGCCAAGTTGATATTCGCTCATGGTATCCGTCGCAATCATCTCATATTCCTGCTCGATGCTGTTTTGAAGCACCATGAGCAACGCGCCCACAAGAACCAAAATGACGATAATGACCGAAAACGATGCCAGCAATGATGATCTTATGTTCACAGGAAGAGGTCAATTCCTACAACGACCATACTCTGTTATAGTCTGGCAGAACCTTGAGCGTTGTGCTCGTGATGGCATCTGCGGCTTCAGTAATGTTGCGATCGGCGACAAAGTTTCCCATGATCGTAATGAAGGGCAGTTCGAAACTCTGCGGTGCGCCGCTGCCGTTTGCGACGCTCGGAAAATAATGGGCAGCGGATTTAAAGTCCATCATAGCCGATTGCTGATAAGCGTCATATTTCGTAGCATCCGAATCGCTCCGAGGAGAAATAGACCCTTTCGGAGGATTGAATGCATCCTGTCCCGCGCGCGATGCAACGACCTCCAACCAACGGTCAGAATTGGTCGGATGGGATGTTCCTTCCGGATGTTGGAACGTATCCATCACCATGCCATACATCCCTTGCGTGCCCGGAGCAATGATATCCCCGTATCCCTGGCCATATTTCATACCTGTCAGCTTGAATTCTCCATCGGCCCAGTCGCCCATCAAATTAAACGCTCCCTGCCCCTGCACCACCCTATCGACCGCAGTGTTCCACGTTACAGTTCCAGAATCCTGATTGGTATAGGATAAATATTTTTTGAATGTCTGCAGAGCATCAACTAACTTCGGATCGCTCGGCGACGTTACTTTTCCGTTAATCCAATCCTGATAGAAGTCACTTCCTTCTCCGGCTACGATTGTTTCGAAAACCTGAGCTGCCGTCCACGATTCGCCCATCTGAATCGGTGCCGGCATGCCGTTCGCCTGTAGTTTCGCCGCGGCGGCAAAAAGAGCGTTCCACGTCGTAAGAGTCGCGGGATCGATATGATATTTGTCGAGAACAACCTTGTTATACCAAATGACATTACTTCGGTGAACGTCCACCGGGACAGAATAGAAATGGCCGTCAAACTGGCACATCTGCTGAATAATAGATGGCATGACCTGCTTCAATCCTTGTGAATCCCAAATGTCATCGATCTGACTCAAAAGCCCCGCATCAAAGTAGGGACGCGCTTCATAGCCGGCATGCATCTGAAATGCATCGGGTGCCTGTCCTGCGGCCACGAGCGACTGGACAATCGGTATCATGTTAAACCCCGCCCCACCAGTCACGGGAGCCGCGATCACCGCAACGTTCGGATATTGCGCTTCAAAAACTCCGACGAGGGCGGTGATGGCCGTCGATTCCGAAGGAGAGGTCCACCAGTCGTAAATAGTGAGCGCATTCACTTCCTGCTGGGGCGAAATCGGCGCACTCCCGTGGACCGCCTGGCCATCTGAAGAAGGTGCGGAAAAAAACCGATAGAGCAAGATGCTTCCCGCTCCCGCAATAATTACCGCAATGATCACGATAAGCGTTATCTTTAATTTTGGGGACATGGTTTTATTTTATTATACCACATCCGATACTACACGATAAAAAAAGGTGTTGCGTAAAATGAACTGGAACCCTCGACACGATGAATCCCCCACGCTTTAGTGCGTGGAGGTGTACCAAAAAACAGCTCCGCCCTCGAAGCCGTTTTTTTGACGAATATGGATTACCAATAAAGCAGTATTAAACCAAAGACAAGCGCAATTATCCCACAAAGCATGAGTGTGCCGCTCTTGTTGAATCTTTTATAGAGTGAGACGGCGGCCTTGGGACATGAAAGGATGAACACCCCTTTCACAAGAGCGATCCATCCGAGAATGGTGATAAGGAGCGGCAGGCCGGAGGTCCACGCGTTATTGAGCACGACCACCACGGCACCGATCAATACGGCGAGAAATCCCCACAGCCACAAGATACCCTTATTCTGAACCGACTCTTCTATGGCGCTAGCGGCAGCTTTACTATTGAAAATCATCGAGAGGCCGACCAGAACAAAGAGAATTCCCAAAACCTGAGCAATGATGGCGGAAATATCCATAGATAAAATTGTAATTAGTTTATTAATTAATAAAATACGATCGACCTTTCCACAATCATAGTTCTTATAACGCCCAACACAAGAACTCTCTGGTAAGCCCGCAGGACGCAGAGAAGGCTCTCTTTTCTGGGTTATAATAAACACCATGAGGAATACAAAAGCACGTAAGCATCTTTCGAGCGTCGATCCTGTTATGCGGCGGATCATCCGCGAGGTCGGCTCATACGAACTGGTGCCGGAAACGCGCCGGTCGCCTTTCGAATCGCTCGTGCAGGCAGTGGCGCACCAGCAACTGAACGGCACGGCGGCGAATACCATTCTCGCTCGTTTCAAAAAATTGTTTCCCGGCCGGCGATTCCCCCATCCGGAAGATCTTTCACGCGTGACCGATAAACAAATCCGCGCCTGCGGATTTTCGCATGCAAAGATTGCCGCAATCCGCGACATTGCGGCAAAAACTATAGCTGGCATTGTTCCGACATCGCGGCAGATCGTGAAACTATCCGATGGCGAGATCATTGAGCGGCTGACGCAGGTCCGCGGCGTCGGGCGCTGGACGGTCGAGATGCTTTTGATCTTCCAACTCGGGCGGCCGAACGTTTTGCCAGCGGACGATTTCGGCATCCGCAACGGATTCCGCCATGCTTACAAAAAATCGGACTTACCGACACCGAAAGAAATCCTCGCGCACGGCGAGCGCTGGCATCCCTACCGCACCGCCGCCGCGTGGTATCTCTGGCGGGTAGCGGACGCAACCAAGAAAAAATAGCCTCCCATATGGAACGCTCAACCCGAAAATCAAAATCCCCGCTTTTGCGGGGGTTTTGATTGGTAATTCGATAAGCCGGATTCTGTCTCTGTGTTTCGCTCTCGCGGAACACAGAGGCGGTCATTTATCTGGACCTTTGATTGCTCGCAGGTTCTAGCGGCACTTCCTGCTTCACTCCTTGCGGAGCTACGCAGGACACGGCCTTGCACTCGATAAGGATTTTGCCGTTTCACCTCTGCTTTTTTGCGTGTCCCGCGAAGCTCCGATCAGGAGCGGAGTGGGATAATGTTATGGCAGAGTTCGCCCTTCTTCGCTAAAGCTATGAAGGGCGCCTCACACCTTTCGATGTTCGGCGTCACTGCTCGCACCTCTCATCTTACGACGGCAGGCTGTTAGCCTGTATCTTTGTCCCGCTAAGCGGGACGAGTGTCCGGACTTTCCTCTCTCCCTGCCCGAAAGCGAGAAGAGTAATCGCCTGAATTGCCGATTTCCATTATAATACGAATATCGCTTCATGACAATGCCGGTCGAATAACCCTCGAATTTCTTATTTGCTAATTTAAACAAATTAACAAGTAAGAAGCCCGATCAGTACGGCGTGAAAAATTTTATGCATACTCAATCAAAATCGAAAATCATTGCAATTGTCGGTCCTACCGCAAGCGGGAAAACCACGCTCGGGATCATGCTCGCGAAAAAATATAATGGCGAGATCGTTTCCGCCGATTCGCGCCAAATCTATCGCGGCATGGACATCGGAACGGCGAAGATATCGAGCTATGAGCTAGGAGGTAGGAATTATGAGAAAAAAATCATACCTCACACCTCATACCTCATACCTCAAGGCACTCCCTATCATCTCATCGACATAAAGGATCCGGATGAAGATTATACGGCGGCTGATTACAAACGCGATGCGATTGCACTCGTTAACGACATCCTTCATCGCGGCAAACTGCCAATCCTCGTCGGTGGTACCGGGCTTTACATTGATACCGTGCTCAACAACCTCGATATTCCGAAAATAAAAGCGGACCCCGAATTGCGCGCCGAGATCGAAAATGATATCGCAGAACACGGCCTCGCTGCAGTCTTCAAAAAACTCGTTGATCGCGATCCCGAAGCGGCGAACGTCGTCGATCCTCAAAATCCGCGGCGCGTCGTGCGTGCACTCGAGGTAGCCATACTGACGGGTGAGCCGTTCACGGCACAACGGATAAAGAACGAGCCGATTTTTGACTCCCTGAAAATAGGGATGAATCTCCTGCCGGAAGTTCTGCGTGAACGGATCGATCTGCGCATTGATCTCATGCTACAAGACGGCCTCGTGAATGAAGTCGAAACGCTCGTTAAAAAATATGGAAAAACCTGCGCCGCATTCGACGCGATCGGTTATCGCGAAAT
Organism: uncultured Candidatus Saccharibacteria bacterium; assembly: GCA_964442965.1. GTDB lineage: Bacteria > Patescibacteriota > Minisyncoccia > UBA6257 > 2-01-FULL-56-20 > CAJAQL01. Next base: position 41,102 of record CAYUBE010000002.1, on the reverse strand, counting down.
CATTGATTATCTCGACGGAAAAATATCTCTCGAACAAGCGGCGGATATCATAAAGCACAACACGTGGCACTACGCCAAGCGCCAGATGACGTGGTTTCGAAAAGACAAGAACATCCGATGGATCACGAAATTGGAAGAAGCAGAACCGCTCATTAAAAAATTCTTAAAAAAATGCGCTTCCGTATAACACACGGAAGCGCGAAAGAAAGAACTTATAAAATTTACGAAGAAAACATGCCTTGAATTTCTGTCTTTTCTTCATAAATTCGAGAAAAATGAGCAAGAGTTGCGGAAACCCCTAAAAATATCGTCATCCCTGTTAGATTTTCTAACAGGTTTTTCCATAAGAACGGAAGGCCTGCAATAAGACACGTGATGAAACCCGCCAGTGTGTGTGGGTACCATGCCACCCACCAAGCCCCGTTAGTCAATACGAAAAAGATCAGGGTGCCGATGACGCTTCCCATAAAAGAAAGATCTACCTTTTCCCCTTGAGAGAGCGAGTTTTTACCAATCAAAAGACCAATGAAAACCTGCGAGAGAACCGCGAGGTACACCCCCACCATAACAGCCAATGATTGGTATTCGAGGAGTAGATCGCTCGCTATCATGAGCAAAAGAATTGATACAAGCGATGTCCTCCGATCAAACTCTATTCCCATCCACAATGCAAATGCAGTGATAGGGATGACATTAAACGATGGTCGGTTAACACGCAACAGAAATACCCCTATAAGGAAAAAAACCGTGAGAAAAGCGAAAATCCTTTGACGAACGAAAGTCGCAATTCCTCCAAAAACGGATGTCGACATTTTTATCTCCTTTTTAACCTGTGAAACATATGTTATTAGAACTTCCCCCAATATACTATCCCTTGCCGCATTATGCAAACGTAAGGTAGCCAAATAAAAATCCCTCCCGCTCTAGCGGGAGGGATTTTTATTTGAATAGCTACACCATCTTGATCTCGATATCGACGCCGGCGGGCAGATTCAAGTTAGAAAGCGATTCTACGATGCGCGGATTGGGATTCAATATCTCAACCAGCCGCTTGTGGATCCGCAATTCAAACTGCTCGCGGGAGTCTTTGTCGATGAACGTCGATCGGTTCACCGTATAGCGCTTGATCTCCGTCGGCAAAGGAATCGGGCCGACCACCTGAGCGTCATTCCGTTCAGCCGCTTCAATGATGCGCCGCGCGGACGTATCGATCAATTTGTAATCGTACGATTTGATCCGCAGCCGCACTTTTTGGGGAAGACCCGATTCTTTTTTTGTTGCCATGATGTTTAGTGTTTAGCCACTAGCGGCTAGCCTCTAGTGGCCAGTGGCTATTTGTTGATCTTCGAGACCACACCGGCGCCCACCGTCTTGCCGCCTTCGCGGATGGCAAAACGCTGTTTCTCTTCGAGCGCAACCGGCGTGATAAGCTTGATGTTCAGCTTGACCGTATCGCCCGGCATGACCATTTCCATGCCTTCAGGAAGCGTCACTTCGCCCGTCACATCAGTCGTCCTGATGTAGAACTGCGGCTTGTAACCCTTGAAGAATGGAGAATGGCGGCCGCCTTCCTCTTTCGACAGCACGTAGACTTCGGCTTCGAAATCGGAATGCGGGGTCACGCTGCCCGGCTTTGCAAGTACCTGGCCGCGCTCAACATCCTCTTTTTTAAGACCGCGGAGCAGGATACCGACGTTATCTCCAGCTTGGCCTTCGTCGAGCGTCTTCTGGAACATTTCGATGCCAGTCACCACCGTCTTCGCCGTCGGGCGGAGACCAACCAATTCGATTTCATCGTTCACCTTCACTTTTCCGCGTTCAATGCGTCCCGTGACGACCGTACCGCGGCCTTCAATCGAGAAGATGTCTTCGATCGGCATCAGGAACGGCTTGTCGAGATCGCGAACCGGCGTCGGGATATAATCGTCGACTGCCTTGATGAGGTCAATAATCGGCTTCGCGGCCGGATCCTCAAGCGACGTAGCGCTCAGCGCCTTAAGTGCGGAACCGCGGATGACCGGGGCGTTGTCGCCGTCGAACTCATACTTTTTCAAAAGCTCGCGGACTTCGGACTCAACGAGATCAATGAGCTCCGGATCGTCCACCATATCGCATTTATTGAGGAACACCACGATTTTCGGCACGCCGACCTGGTGCGCCAAAAGGATGTGCTCTCGCGTCTGCGGCATCGGACCGTCCGTCGCTGCGACGACGAGGATCGCGCCGTCCATCTGCGCGGCGCCCGTAATCATGTTCTTGATGTAGTCGGCGTGTCCCGGAGCGTCAACGTGCGCATAGTGGCGCGTTTCGGACTCATACTCGGAATGATGCAAGGCAATCGTAATGCCGCGCGCCTTTTCTTCCGGAGCATTGTCGATCTGATCGACGCCTTCTTCTTTCTTTGCAAGGCCCTTCATATGCAAGATGTGCGTGATCGCGGCGGTAAGGGTCGTTTTTCCGTGATCAACGTGTCCGATCGTGCCGATGTTCACGTGCGGCTTCGATCGGTTGAATTTTTCTTTTTCTGCCATAGTGATGTAAAAATTATTTTTATATTATCCGCATCCCCTCCTCTTTAAAAACAACCCTTCGCGAGAGTTGCGGCAACCGTCAACCAATCGACCCGCTGTTGCCCGGTGGAGATTTACTGGTGAATTGTAATCTAAATACTGTCTTCCTGTCAACCGCTCCGATTTTCCCGTTTTTGGGAAGATTGAAGACGCGAAGAAGGTGCCTGTTTCGTGGAGCTTGAACTCATAGTCCCGCAAAACAGGCACCTTTTTCGCCTGGATACTAATCTTCCGAAAAAGAAACTCTCCACCTGTGAAAAGATTATTTTCCTTGAAATTCGATCACGACGATCTCGGCTTTGGTGCCCAGGCGGAATGGCGACATCCATGTCCCGATACCACTCGAAGTGTACACGGCCATCTTTCCGAAATAGTGAAATCCGTAATCGAACCCCTTATAAAAGTAACGCGTACAGAGCGAGATCGGCCAGAATTGCCCTCGATGCGTATGGCCCGACAACTGAAGCGACACGCCGGCGCGTTCGGCAATGTCGAGATTATCCGGAACGTGCCGCAGAAGGATGGTCGGCCGATTTTTGGTAATGCCTATATTTTTAAGAACCTCGGAAAAATCCTCGCGCTTGTCCGTATCGTTCCAATCGACGCCCACGAGATCGACGCCGTCGAGATTGATCTTTTCATCGTGCAGGATGGTAATGCCGGTGCTTCGGATGGCGCCAAAAAAAACATCCCGATCGCGAATGTACTCATGATTGCCGCTGATGAAATATATTCCCTGCGGCGGATGCAGATCCTTGAATGGCGCCACGCATTTTTTGGCGTCGCATTTCATGCCGTCAAAGAAATCGCCGCCGATTGCAACAAACGAAGGATCGAGTGCCCGTACTTTCTTCACGATCTTTTTCGAAAAGCCTGCCGCGCGGATATCGCCGAGATGGACATCGGAGAAAAAAACCATCCGCCGACCGCGCCATGCACTGGGAATGTTTGGCAATGACACCGCAACATTCGTTATGCGGGGGTGAAGGCCGTTCCAGATGCCGTACAGAGACAGAATAATCGCAATGCCAAAACAAAAGATCCCCGCCGTAAGCGGCGCGACCAGCCACCCCCATGATGGAAAGATGTTTTCGACGACCACGAACGCCGCGCAGGCGGCGCAGAGAGGCGCGACGAAGGAAAACCATGTCGCCGAAAGCCGGTAGTATGCGATGACGGCGGCATTGCTCATGACCGACGCAAAAAGCGACGCCGAAATAAAGGTGAGGGACAACAGGCAAAAGATCAGTGCGGGCACGAAGCCACTGAGGCCGAACGCAGCCGCGATGGTCTCGTAAATCATAAAATGCAGGAGAAAAAGGATAAGCTGGAGCGCGAGAAGGTTGATGATAAAAACCGAAACTCCCCCGGCGATATGGGGGGCGTTTTTTTCGGGCAAAACCGATTTCGCAATATCTTTTATCTTTCGTCTGCGCATGGTTTCAAAACAGTGTTCACTGTAGCATAACGACAATCTTCTGTCATCTCAATCCATAAACATTACTCTGCCCCTCAGAACGGCATCGGTTGGCCGGTAAAGAGCGTGAAAATGAATTGTATAGCCGGAACGATAAGTTGAAAACCGAAAAGTACGAACAGTAAAACCAGCATGATGCCCCAGCGTTCGAGGAAATACATAACCTGATACGCCCTTTGACTTGGAGGCAAGAGCGCAAACAGAACACGAGAACCGTCGAGGGGCGGGATCGGGATCAAGTTAAAAATTCCGAGGATGATATTGATGTACACGATGATTGAGAGAAACAGGATGAACGCATCAGAAACCGGAAAGAGAACAGTTATCCTCAGCGCGATGCTGAAAACAAGCGCGATAAGAAAATTAGTCAACGGTCCCGCAAGTGCGATCTTCGCTGAACCGCTCCGGGGATTCTTCAGATTGTTCGGATTGTAGGGCACCGGCTTCGCTGCGGCGAAAAAAAACGCCCCATTCGTTGCCCAAATAAGGAGGATCGGCATGAGGATGGACGTAAAGAAATCAAGATGCACCAAGGGGTTCAACGTCAACCGCCCCGCGCGCCGCGCCGTATCATCTCCTAACCGCTCCGCTTCATAGCCATGCGCAATCTCATGCAAGATTGCCGAAAAGAGCAGGACGATGATCTCGAATACGATAAGAACAAGAGAAGTTTCACTCATGGGAACTATTATAGCATTAAAAATTTATTAAAAAACTTTTGACTTCTTTTTCCATGGCTCTATCATGCTACCATGAGCAAAATGACGCTCGATACCCTGGCCATCATGGTCCAAAAAGGATTCTTGGAAACGGCGAAGCAGTCAGACCTTCTTGCACTTGAAAAACGAGTCGATAAACTCGAGAAACAAGTTGCATATGGATTCAATATGGTTGCCCAAGAATTTAAGGATATTCGTAACAAACTGGAAAAATTCGACATTCACGAGGCCGATATTCTTGATCTCCAATTGCGCATGGATAATGTCGAGAAAAGACTAAAGGCTCGTTGATATTGCGTTGCAATATCGAGGTGAATCGGTATACCATGGAAGGGTGCTCCCGTAGCTCAACTGGATAGAGTGCTTGGCTTCGAACCAAGAGGTTGCAGGTTCAAGTCCTGCCGGGAGCACCAATAAATTTTATTGGATAATCTTTATCGCGTATAAGAGTCGAAGGACCCGAACGTTAGCCAAGGGACCCATATACGATATTGCAAAAATTCATTTTCGAAAGTTTCACAACACACAGTATAAGTAATAAAAAGCTCAGCAAATAATCATTGCCGAGCTTCGAAAGATCTCATTTCTTTCTTTGGAAAAAAGGCAGGAGCTTTTTCAAAAAGCCCTTGCTTTTAGTAGAATTAAAGGGAAGTTCATCTTGTCCGTAATTATCCCTTCCGGGACCAAAAAGCATATTCTGAGATTCAAGGTCTCTGATTCTCTCTTTCAACTTCTTCTTTTTCATACAAACTCCTTTTTAAATTTCTGTCTCCAGTTTAATTTTTTTGGGGGATTGCGTCAATTTTTTAGAAAAAAATAGGCCCATGGGACCATATCCTTCCCGTTGGCAGCGAAGCGAAAACGAAAGAAGGAAAGAATTTCGAGCGGTGTGCCCCCACCAGGATTTGAACCTGGGACCATCTCCTTAAGAGGGAGCTGCTCTACCAACTGAGCTATAGGGGCACGCTGATCGCAATGCATTTTTCCTTCTTTCGTTTTCAATGAGCGAACCAATGGGCAAAATCTTTACATTTGGCAACGAGGAAGCGATGAAAATGGCTTTTGTATTTTTATCGCGACCGAGCGAACCAAACGCGGTTTTTTCCGCTTTTGCAGAGGGAGCCGCTCCCTGCCTGCTGGTGGGCAGGTACCAACTGAGCTATAGGGGCAAAAACCAACTTCTCTATGATAAATCTAATCTAAAAATTTTCAACTGTTATCATTCCGAACGAAACTTGTCCCGAAGCCTCGCGAGGAACGAGGAATCTGTTCCGGGCGTCTTGCAACACTCGACGTGACCATGCTTCTCTTTTTCGTGCTATACTATGTCCATTCATATGCGGGACATCTCGCTCGAAACGCCGCTCTATGACATCTTGGGTGCTCGCACTCCCTTCTTGAAGCGATTCGAAAAAATCGGCATCAAAACCGTCCGCGATCTCCTCTGGCACTTTCCCTCGCGCTATGAGGATTTTTCTAAACTTAGCAATATCGACGATCTCACGCCCGGCGAACTCGCGACGATCCAGGCCACCGTCGAAGAAATCAAGCTACGCCGCACGCGGCGCGGCCTCACCATCACCGAAGCTATTCTTGCGGATGAGACCGGCACCATCCGCGCGACATGGTTCAACCAATCCTATATTTCTCAAACGCTCCATGCGGGGCGCATTGCGAACTTCGCCGGCAAGATATCCCTTTCGGAAGAACACGAGCTATACCTCAATAATCCTACCTATGAAGTCGTGCGATCGGATACGAAAGCGATCCATACCGGCCGTCTCGTGCCTGTCTATCCTGAAACGAAGGGCCTCACATCACGCGGCATCCGGTTTGCGCTCCGCGGCGTTATGAAGCGGAATCCGACGCTCATCGAATGGATCCCGAATGACATTCTCTCGCGCTATGGTTTTCCGAATTTGCAAACCGCCGTGCATAACATTCATTTCCCGGACAACATTGAAGACGCGCTGACGGCGCAAAAAAGATTCCGATTTGAAAATCTTTTTCTCTTGCAACTGTTCAATCTTCAGCAAAAACTGAAGCTCGGAGAAGAACAGGCTCCCGGGATCCCGATCGATATTGAACGCATTAAAAATATTCTTGCCGCGCTTCCCTTCTCGCTCACCCCGTCGCAAAAGCAATCGCTTTGGGAGATCGTACAGGATCTTGCAAAACCAAAACCGATGAACCGCCTGCTTCAAGGTGACGTCGGTTCCGGAAAAACGATCGTGGCCGCCATCGCTGCCATTATGGCCGCCGAGCACGGATTCCAGACTGTTTTCATGGCACCGACGGAGATCCTCGCACGACAGCACTTCGAGACATTCCAAAAACTCCTGAACCAATGTTCGAGGTCGAACTCCGAACAGAGACCCGTCATCGGCCTCGCCACAGGAAGCAGCACGGTTGTCCTCTACGAAAACGATCTCACGGCAAAAATGAGGAAAGTAGAATTCTGGAAAAAATCGGCGAACGGCGAGATCGCGGTGCTCTTCGGTACCCACGCACTCATTCAAAAATCAGCCGAGTTCAAGAATCTCGGTCTTGTTATCGTGGATGAACAGCATCGTTTCGGCGTCAAGCAACGTGCGGCACTTCTGAAGAAGACCCGTGCAGGCAATGCAAATGGTATTCCTCACTTCCTCTCCATGAGCGCCACCCCGATCCCGCGGACGCTCATGATAACGGTCTTCGGCAACCTTGATCTTTCGCTTATTACGGAACTCCCTGCCGGTCGAAAACCAATCGTAACCAAGATCATAACGCCCATCGAGCGGCAAGCCACCTACGAATTCATCCGGGGCGAGATAAAAAAAGGACGACAAGCATTTGTCATCTGTCCCCTCATAACGCCGGATTCTGCTCTCCCCAATCTCTCTGCCATTCCGGCGACCCGTGGTGAGGACCATCGAACCAAGGCCGGAATCCAGGATAGTTTTAAGAATAACCTGGATCCCGTCTTACAACGGGATGACAAAAAAAAGAATTCCGTATCAGCTCTGGAATTGGCATCAGTCGAAGAAGAATATGAAAAGCTGAGCAAAACAGTATTCCCCGAATTAAAACTCGCCATGCTTCACGGAAAAATGAAGCCGAAAGAAAAAGAATCCATTATGAGAGACTTCAAGGATAAGAAGATCGACATGCTCATCGCCACATCCATCATCGAAGTCGGTGTCGATGTTCCGAATGCCTCGATCATGATTATTGAAGGCGCCGACCGGTTCGGCCTGGCCCAGCTCTACCAATTCCGCGGCCGCATCGGACGCGGCAAACACCAATCCTATTGCTTCCTCATGACCGAAATGAAGGGTGAAAAAGCCAAAGCCCGTTTACGTGCGATGCTCACGGCAAAAAACGGTTTTGAGCTTGCCGAAGAAGATCTCAAACTACGCGGCCCCGGCGAATTCTTCGGCGAAGTGCAAAGCGGTTTTTCAAACGCCACGCTTGAGGCGCTCCGCAACCCCGAACTCGTAAAAACCAGCCGTGAAGCGGCCATCTTCTTGCTCCGCAATGATCCGCAATTCATGCGCGTACCGGCACTCAAAACACGTCTCACCGCATTCGAAAAAACTCTCCACCGCGAATAAATTATCGAGATACGATCTCGATAATTTTAGATAATTTTAATCACTCACGGCCTATATTATCGAGATACGATCTCGATAATTTTTGCTGCGACTATGAGCTATAAAAAACCGATATTTTCTACCGGCGAAATCTATCATATCTATAATCGCGGCGTCGAAAAACGTACGATTTTTCTTGATGCGTCCGATTATTTCCGTATGACCCGGAATCTCTATGATTTCAACGATAAAAACGTCGTGTCACATCCGTATTATCATCCTAAACGTAATCCTGTCAGAGAAAAGAAAAATCCGCCCAGGGAACCGCTCGTTGAAATTCTTGCGTTCGTTCTTATGCCAAACCACTATCATTTAGCACTGCGGCAAATCGAGGAAAACGGCATTATAAAATTTATGCAAAAATTGGACGTGGGTTATGCCATGTATTTTAATAAAAAACGCGACCGAGTCGGATCGCTGTTCCAGGGCAGATTTAAAGCCACTCATATTGATAGCGAAAATTATATGTGTAATCTCCTGGGTTATATTCATACCAATCCCGCCGATCTTGTCAAAAATTATCGAGATCGTATCTCGGAAACTATTGATTTTCTGGAAAAGTATCGGTGGAGCAGTTTTCTTGATTACATCGGAATCGAAAACTTTCCCGCTGTCACGTCGCGCGATTTTCTTACGGAGGTAATAGGCGACAGCGACGGCATTAAAGCATCAGCAAACGCATGGGTTGCACACCGAGAAAAACAGAGAGAGACCGTCCCTGAAATTATCGAGGTCGTATCTCGGGAAAGATCATAAAATGACCTTTCCTAGGATGTCTGTCCCACCGACGAGGCCGAAGTGGCTGGAATCCAGAGTCCCGCCCGTTTCGTCTCCTAAGATCAGATAGGCGCCTGCCGGTATCACCGGATAGCTTTGGGCATAAAGAGGAAGCGTTTTGTTGGTGGCGGGAATTTCGTATTCATGTTCCTCCCTATTTTTCAGAATCTGACCGTTTACCAAGATCAGAAAATAATCGCCTTGGTTTTCCAACGACCATCTGTCGCCCGGCACGGCCTGAACTATCTTAATCAGCGGATTTTTATCGCCAGCATAGCTGTAGAGCACAACGTCGCCCCGCTCGATGGGGTGACAAGCGTAGTAACCAACAAGAACATGAACCGCTTCTCCTGATTGAACGAATGGCGTCATCGAAGCTCCCTCCACGGTCTTTGCTTCGGTCCGAATGGCGCAAGAAGACGAGGACGAGGAGGAAATAATAGAACTACCAACGGCATCACCAATCGTAATCGGCGGCCCAGACAGATAACCAGAAAAAGATGACCTGAAGATCAAGCAACCAATAAGGGCGAGTTCACACAATATAACAATTGCGAGGACGAGAAATAAACTTCTACTGGACATGAAGTGATTATAACACCTCAAAAACCGTTCGGAGTCGAACTCCGAATAAGTCTAACTCAACACTACCATTCCTCTATTTCACACACATAGCGCAACTCAAAACTGGCGGGATTCCCGTGAGTGCATATCCTACACCACCACTGCCTTGGATGGTATTATCAGTAAGATCTGTCCATCCAACATAATCATTCCCCCAACTCGAATAATAGTTTGAGGCAACTCCCTGGCTTGAGGCACTACTTACGCAAATAGGGTTCCCAAACTGCTCACCCGTAGTCATTACATCAAAAGGTGCCGCAAGGATACCTGAGTATGCCGTGGTATACCCAGATACGCAGGAGGTAGTACCATATGCCACATAACTCGCTCCCGCCGTGCTGTTCGCTGCGTCTACATATGCTTTCGTTGCGGAGTCAGACGCATTCACGGGTGCGTTCAAACCGGTAACCGTGCCCCCCGAGACATTAACGGTTCCATTGACGGTTTCTCCCGTATCCGAAACCGTTCCATTGACCGTTTCGCCCGCGTCCGTCACCACGCCCGCGGAGGTAACGGTAAACTGATTGCCGGAACCGACACTCAACATCTGGGCGGGACTCTTCGTTCCAATGCCGAGGTTGCCGGAAAAATAGCCGTTGCCGTAGACGGAGAGCGGTTGAGGCAAGCCGACTTGCGTGGTGGTGTTCACTCCAAGATTCAGGGGAAAAGCAAACGAACTGGTGCCCGTATTCAGACTGAAGACGCCGGCGGAAACATTATTCGCGTTGAGGGTGCCACCCAAGGAACCAGAAAAAGAACTTGCAGAAAGCGTACCGGTCGTCGTAACGTTACCGCTATTGTCCACCGTAAAAATTGGCGAACCGGATGTTGAAAGTATCTTGAATGAATAAGGACTCGTGGATGACGCGATGACGACAAACCGCCCGACGCCGGTGTTGAGGGTTGACGTTCCCACGCCAACATCGGAATTCGAATCAACGCCGATCGCGCCATAACCGACGCCCGGCTGGCTTGAGGGCGCCGCGAAAACGGTATATGCGCCCACGCCCGCAGCAATGGCCAACAGGGCGATACCAAAAAAAACAACATTGAGTTTTGATTTCTGTGTGGACATTTTTTATAAGTATAACATTTGCTATATATCTTTCAAGTCAACATTTCGACCTGACGCCTCATTGAGTACCCGTCGTTGACGATACCGCCGGCGAAGACGACATTGCGCCCGGCGCGCCCTGAACTTCCCCCTGTTGCTCAAGGGAAGCCGGATTTTCTATCACCGTCACGATCTGGCTGCTGTTCTTGAGCCGCGTAGAAAAGAGGATATCCTGCGCATTCAGATTGATTTCATCTACCGGCCCCCAGAACACCGATTTCAGCGAAGCGATATTGGTTTGTGCCTGCCCGTTCTGATCCTGGCTCCGCTCAATAAACCAGACATCCGTCATATGCGGCGCCGGAAACCAGGAAAGCTTGCCGAAATAGATATCGCCGGTCGAAAGATAGACCGCAGAATACGGCGACGGACCATCAGAATTCGACCTTGATGATTGCGTGCCGGCAATCAGAATCCCCGCCCAAACGGCAAGCGCAATGATGATGATCCCCAAAAGAACGATTTTAATGGTTGTTACGGTTTTCATAATGATTTTATTTTTTCCTGATCGACCTCCTGTCCGTCCCGATCTCGCCGAGCTTACTCCTGATTATTCTCATTTCACAATCAAGTATCCAACCGGACCTTTTGCGGGGCCTCCGCACACCGAACAATAAAAGACGAATTCCCCCTTTGCCGTTGCGGCAAATTGGATCTGCTTATCCTGTCCTTCCGGAAGGGCAACATGAAAACCGAAATCCGGCTGAGTAAAGTCGTAGTTACCGTCGACTGCACCAACCTGCAGATTCACCGTATCGCCGAGATTGACGGCGATGGTCGAGGGCGCAAATCCGTTATTCTGGACAATGATATTAAAACTGCGATATTTCGCGCCGACGCCCGGAGCCGCTGCCGCTTCAACCTGCGGCACCGCGATATCACTCGTTGTCGCCGTACCAACTTCGGGAACCACAACGTCCGCCGGCACCGGCAAACGGGTTATCGGCGCCGAAGAAGCCGTGCCCGAATTCGCAGAACCACCGTTTGTTGTGTTCGGATTTTTTGCTCCATTCCTTTCCGCTAGAATAAAAACGATAACCACCACTGCGATGATGGCAATCGCCACGACAATGAGAATCTTCTTTTGTTTACCGATCAATTCCATGCTTATGATTATAATAACAAGATCGACCCACAAAGCCTAATTTTAAAATATCTGATACCAGGCATAGGTGCCAGTCGTATTCTCGTAGCAAAGTTGCAGGGTATCGGTCGCGGATGTCGCGCGTTCCCAGAACCACAGCGTACCGCGGGACGTGGCGTTACAGGCAGGTTCGGTGGCTGAGGTATTCAAACGGACGCCTCCATTTACCTCGAGCGCCTGCTGGGGACTCGCCGCATTAATGCCGACATTACTGCCACTGAAATCGATGACTCCGTTGATCGACGTCCAGGGATTAGCGGTCGTGCCAAGCTGGGCGTTGCTCCCGGAACCCGAGGGATAGATGCTGGAATCGAATGTGGCCGCCGATACTCGCGCAATTGACGTCTGAAGCGCCTGCGCGAACATCTGCTTGATATTCGAGGTATTATAAGAAACCGTAAAGGAAACGCTGACCGAGTCATGCCCCGGCGCGTTCGACCGGCGCGTGAATGAAAGATTCGAAACCGAGACCTTGTTCGAGGTCAGGGGCTGGGACGCGCCGCCAGCTTGCTGGAGATAGACAGTTCCGCCGGACAAACTGATCACGGTCGGATCAATCGAAGATGACGGCATGCGAAGCGTGAGTACCGGCGTCGCTACGTCCTGGGTCGTGGAAACGGCGCTCGACAATTCGACGTAGTACTGGACTTTTTGGAGGAGAAACTGGCTCTCTTCGTTTACAGCTGCCGCCGATGTTTGGCGTCCCTGCACCCCGACAACTTCAACAAAGATGCCGATAAAGGAAACTATCACAATCGTGAAAATGGCGGTTGCAATAAGAAGCTCGATAAGGGTAAATGCTTTTTTCATTGCTTCTGATTATACCACACTGTTCAGCGAACGACCCGACCCGCCAGAGCGGGGAATCTCGTTTCCTTCTTTGAACCGATGGCTGAATTCGGACCGGCAATCTTAGGTCTTATTCTTAATATATTTACTCATCCTCCATTTCCTGCCTTTCCCCTTGTTGAGATTTTTATAAAATGGCGTGAGCGCGTGGCAATTCGGACAAAGCAAACGCAGATTAGACTCTCTGTTGTTTTCCGCGTTTCCATCTATATGATCGACTTCCAACGGAATAACACCTGTTATGGGATGTTTTTCAGCCCAGCCACACTCAGAACATCGATTCCCAAATTTCTTCAGCAGATATTTTTTAAGATGAGGAGAGATGGTTTTCGTAACTATCCCGTTGTCGCCACTTACCCTCCCGTCCTTCCATGCTTCTATCCATTTTTTATGTTGATATTGAAACTGGCATTTATTCGAACAGAATTTAATCTGATGGCGATAAACGAGCTTCAGTTTACAATTTATGCACTTCCTCATCAGGATCAGTATACCATAAGATAGTATATGACAATGGTATCATCGTCCCATTGGTTGAGCCGGGGAGAGGACTCGAACCTCCAGTCTTCGCTTTACAAAAGCGTTGCTCTGCCATTGAGCTACCCCGGCTTAGGCATAAATCGCACTCAAATACTATAAAAATTTGGATGATATGTAAATCATTCATCTACACCATCACTGGGGTTTGTTCTATTTTGAATTTATTGAGATCGGATCTCCGCACTTCCGCCAAGACGAGGGAGAGCGTATGATAGTAACAATCGACATGCCTCAATTCACCCATCTCCACGTCCACTCGCACTACTCCCTGCTTGACGGCCTCGCTAAGATTCCCGAACTCGTCGCCCGAACAAAAAAGCTCGGCATGGACTCCGTCGCACTGACCGACCACGGCGTACTCTACGGCGCGGTCGAATTTTATAAAATCGCGAAAAAGGCGGGCATCAAACCGATCCTTGGCGTCGAAACCTATGTCGCACCGCGCGACCGATTTTCAAAAGAAGGCAACGAACGTTACTACCATCTGATCCTGCTTGCCGAGAACAACACCGGCTGGAAGAATATCGTGAAACTGGTAACGAAGGCACACCTTGAGGGGTTCTACTATCGTCCGCGCGTCGATAAAGATCTTTTACGAGAGAACCACGAGGGCGTTATCGCTCTCTCGGCGTGCCTTGGCGGTGAAATCGGCCAGGCACTCCTCGCCGGGCGCTTCGATGACGCAAAAAAGATCGCCGCGGAATACGAAGATATCTTCGGCAAAGGAAATTATTTTCTTGAAATTCAAAAACATCCGCATATCCCCGATTCAGAAAAAATAGAATCTGATCTCGTGAGGCTTTCCGAGGAAACTGGCATTCCGCTCGTGGCAACCCAGGATAGCCACTATATCGACTCTCAGGATGCCGAATACCACGACGTCCTGCTTGCCGTACAAACCGGCAACCAGCTGTCGGATGACGACCGCATGAGCATGAAGGAGGATGACTTCTCTGTGCTTTCGCCGGAAGCGATGATGGAAAAACTGGGGCATATTCCGGGCGCCATGGAACGAACCGCGGAGATCGCTGCGCGCTGTAACGTCGAACTCGAACTCATTCCGCCCTACGGGAAGGGCACGTATCTCCTGCCGGAATTTCCGAAGCCGGACGGCAAAACGGCGAATGCCTATATGCGCGAGCTGACGATGGAACTTCTGCCGAAAAAATTTTCTCCCGAAGCACAAACCCAAGAAGTAAAAGAGCGGCTCGAGTATGAACTCGGTGTCATCGAAAAGACCGGCTTCGCCGATTATTTCCTTATCGTGCAAGATCTTATTCATTGGGCGAAGCTACACGGCATTGCGGTCGGTCCCGGCCGCGGCTCGGCGGCGGGCAGCTTGGTTTCATACGTCCTCGATATTACGAACATCAATCCCCTGACGTATAACTTGCTTTTTGAGCGCTTTCTCAACCCGGAACGTATTTCAATGCCCGATATCGACATCGACTTTTCCGACGTGCGCCGTGACGAGGTACTTGCCTACGCGCGGGAAAAATACGGCGAGGACCGCGTGGCGCGAATCATTACGTTTGGAACGATGGCTGCACGCGCCGCGCTCCGCGACGCCGGCCGCGCCATGGGGTATTCGTACGCCTTCTGCGACCAGATCGCGAAGCTCATCCCCTTCAATCCGACGCAGGGCATGAAGGAAGGGTGGCTCGATGAATGCTTGAAGAACGTTGCCGAGCTGAAAGCACTTTACGACGCGAATGCCGACGCGAAAAAATTGATCGACACCGCGCGACATCTTGAAGGTGTGGCGCGGCACGCTTCGGTCCACGCCTGCGGCACCGTGATTGCAAAAGATAAACTCATCGACCGGGTACCTCTGCAATTCGCACCACAGGATAAGAACATCATTATCACGCAATTCGAAATGCATGCCGTGGAAGATCTCGGTCTTCTCAAAATCGACTTCCTCGGCCTCCGTAATCTGACCATCATCGAGGAAACAATCCGCCTCATTCGCGAACTTCACGGTGAGGCTATCAATATAGACTCCGTTCCCCTGGACGACAAAAAAACATATGAACTCCTCCAGCGCGGCGATACCACGGGCGTCTTCCAATTCGAGTCGTCCGGCATGCGCCGCTACATGAAAGATCTCAAGCCGACCGTCCTTGAGGATATTATCGCCATGGTCGCGCTCTATCGTCCGGGACCGCTCGAAGCGGGCGAGGTGCCGCGCTTCATCAACCGCAAGCACGGCAAAGAACGCATTACCTACCTCCACCCAAAACTCGAACCGATTCTTAAAAACACCTATGGCGTCGGCGTTTACCAGGAGCAAATGATGCAAATTGCCCGCGACCTTGGCGGCTACACGTTGCCTGAGGCGGACACCTTGCGCAAGGCCATCGGGAAAAAAATAAAATCGCTCCTTGACGAGCAGGAAACCAAGCTCATGGACGGCATGGCAAAAAACGGCATCCCGGAACGGGTCGCAAAACAAATCTGGGAGATGTTCCCCTCATTCGCGCGGTACGGTTTCAACAAATCACACGCCGCGTGTTATGCCCTGATCGGTTATCAAACGGCATATCTCAAGGCGCACTATCCGGAGGAATTCATGGCTGCGCTCCTCGATTCCGAACTCAATGATATCGAACGAATTTCGTTCCTCATCCAAGAAGCGAAACAATCCGGCATCAATATCCTCCCGCCAGACGTGAATAAAAGTTTTGTCACCTTCGCACCGGAAGGCCCTCAGATCCGGTTCGGTTTGCTCGCCATCAAGAATGTGGGTTCCGAGGTCACGAAGGCGATCATCGAGGAACGCGCGCGTGGCGGACCATTCAAGAATTTCGAGGAATTTCTCACGCGCATCCAGCATAAAGATCTCAATAAAAAATCTCTTGAGAGTCTGACAAAAAGCGGCGCGTTTGATTCCTTGGGCATTGAACGCAATCAAGCGCTCGCGAATATTGACGATATTCTGAAGTTCGCAAACGCTATGAAAAAAGGCAGTAATGACCGGACAGCCTCACTCTTTGGCGATACCATTCCTGCGGCGACGCTGAAATTGAAACCTGCAACGCCGGCAACACCAACCGAGAAACTCACTTGGGAAAAAGAACTTATCGGGTTCTATCTATCCGATCATCCCCTGAAGGCTCACGCGCAGTCAATTGCCTATTATAAGGCGAAACCGATCTCGGAACTCATGGCGGCCAAAAAGGACAGTCCTGCCATGATGCGCACCGCCGGCATCGTCACCAAAATGCGAAAGATCATCACGAAGAACGGCCAGCCGATGATCTTTGCCACCATCGAAGACCTCGCCCAACAAAACCTCGAAGTCGTCATCTTCAATAGTGTTCTCGAAAAGACCGCATCGGTCTGGACCGAGAATGCGCCAGTCATCGTGGAAGGCAAGATGTCCGAGCGCGACGGCGAGATGAAAATGATCTGTGAAAAAGCAAAAAGGCTAGAGTAATACCTTTTATATGAAATTATTGCTTACGTCTGCCGGCTGGTGGAAAAATCCCGAGATAGGAAAGGAATTTTTGAAACTCGTTCATAAAAAACCGTCCGAAATAAAAATACTTTTAGTCACGACTCCGACCGAAAACATTGAACGAGACAAATATATTTCGAGACAATTCAGACAGTTCAAGAAAGTCAACATACCAAGACAGAACGTCACATTCTTTCAGCTAGACAGAAATATCAAACGAAGCGAACTAAAAAATATCAATGTCATCTTTGTCTTTGGAGGAAACACCTTCGATTATTTATACAGGATCAGAAAAACAGGTCTTGATAAGATAATAAAAAGCTTCGTTAAAAAAGGAGGGATATATCTCGGATTGAGTGCTGGCAGTTATGTTGCCTGCCCCACTATTGAGGCTGCTTCGTGGAAACACCCCGACAGAAACGTCGTTGGGCTTAAAAACCTGGACGGACTGAATTTTGTTCCTTTTTTGATAACGGCTCATTTCAAAAAAGAACTGCGCCTCACGATTGAAAAAGCCGCTCATGATACAAAATATCAAGTTATCGCCCTGACCGATAAACAAGCCATACTGATTGATGGTAAAAGTAAAAGAATCATCGGAAGCGGTAAAAAGAATATTTTTAATTGATTCTGGCGTGCCGTGGACCCGCCGAGACTTGCACTCGGTTTGTTGCTTGTCAAAGGCAATATTTTAACTGCATAAATTACGAGCTCATGTTCACGGCACTAAAACATCGTAATAAAAACATGATTAAAAAAATCTAAAAAATAGCCAACATAAAACGGCCACTTCTTTGATGGTCGTTTTATGTGACAAGCAACAAATTTTAGCCCGCAATCATGCAGACCACTGCCTCGCTAGAATGATAACTTCCCTAAAATAGAAGTCAAATCCGATTTAATGAATTTTTAATCGAAATGTTCGGAGCCGAACTCCGATCCTATTTCTTAGGTCTCATCAGTGGGAAAAACACGGTCTCTCTGATGGGGCGATCCATAAGGACGGCAAAAAGGCGTTCCGAAACGCCGAATCCACCGGCAGGAGGCATACCATATTCAAGTGCTTCAATAAAATCCTCATCAAGGTACTGTGCTTCGACGTCTCCCGCTTCGCGAAGTTTCATTTGCTCTTCGAAACGCGCGAGTTGATCTAACGGATCGTTCAGTTCTGAAAATCCTTTACCAAGCTCCGTGCCGCACGCAACGATCTGGAACCGTTCGACAACCTCCGGATTTTCCGGTTTCCGCTTTGCGAGAGGCTCGATCGCCACCGGCGGATCCACCAAAAAGCACGGCTCGATCAATTTTCCCCGCACGGTTTTCTTAAAAATGAGATCGATCAATCGGCCGCGGCCCGCGGTCTTTTCCGGTTTGAGTTCCAATTCCTTGGTGCGCACAAAAAGCTCATCGCACGACGCCAATACAGGATCCAATCCTTGATTCTCTTCCTTGAAGGCTTTAACGTAATCAATCTTCTCCCATTTCTTTGACCAGTCAACCGTTTTGCCGTCACGCATGGTCGCCATGCCGCCGCATGTTTTTAAAATAACCTCTTTATATATTTTTTCGGTAAGTTCCATCACGTCGTTATAATCATGATACGCCCAATAGAATTCAAGCTGGGTATAGTCCTGGAGGTGCTCTCGGTCGATGCCTTCGTTGCGAAAGATCCTGCCGATTTCAAATACCTTATCGAAACCGCCGACCAATAATTTCTTGAGCGGCAGCTCAAGCGAAATACGCAGATAAAAATCCGTGTCGAGCGCATTGTGATGCGTCTTGAACGGTTCCGCTTCCGCACCGCCCGGCACATTTTCCATAACCGGCAGCTCAACTTCAAGAAACCCTTCTTTCTTTAGTGTATCGCGGAACGTAGCCCAAAAAATCATCTTTTTTCTAAAAAGCTCCCGAAGTTCCTCGGTCATCACAAGATCCAGATAACGTTTTCGTAAACGGATATCTTCGTCTTCAAGTCCGGCCCATTTATCCGGAAGCGGCAAAAGGCTTTTCGCTGCCATCGTAAGCTCTGTGACTTCCAAACTCTTTTCGCCACGCTTGGTCGTGAAAAGCGATCCGGTCGTCGAGACAAAATCTCCCAGATCAAGAACATCGCGCCAAAAATCGAAATTTTTCAGGTTTTCTTCTTTCAAAACTAACTGCACCTTCCCCGTTTCATCCGCAACATCGACAAAAATGATCTTGCCCTGATCACGCAAACTTTTGAGCCGGCCGGCAAGCGATATCTTTTTTCCTGACGCCGAGATCTCATCAAAATGTTCCAATGCGTGCGAGATGTCAAACGATCTCTCTACGCGTGGCGGATACGGATTGATCCCTGCTGCCCGTATCACGTCGAGTTTTTTACGCCGTTCTTTGATAATGTCTTCCAACATGCCTCAATAATATCACGACGCGGCGCTCCCGAAAAGACAACGTGCCCATATCGGCTCATTCTACCGAATGAGCCGATAAAAAGACGGGCCGACAGCCGGATGGCTACTTTGAGATAGATACTATCTTATTCTATCTTGAGGATCTCGTATGTCACCTTGCCCGCAGGAGCTTCAACATTGACCTTGTCGCCAACCTTCTTCCCTATGAACGCCTTGCCGAGCGGCGATTCGTCAGAAACCTTGCCAGCCAGAGGATCGGCATCATATGAACCTACAATACTGTATGCCATTTCCTTTCCTGCTTTTTTTACCGTAATAGTCGAACCGACTCGGACCGTGTCGCTTCCCTTTGTCTTCGTCACAATCTCCATATTTTTTAGAAGGTCTTCGAGTTCGGCAATGCGTGTTTCAACCGACGCCTGCTCTTCGCGCGCCTCGGCATACTCCGAATTTTCGGAAAGGTCGCCATATTCCTTCGCGGTCTTCAAACGCTGGGCGATCTCGATGCGTTTCGCAGTCTTCAACTCCGCGAGCTCAGCCGTAAGCTCGTCGAAGCGTTCTTTTGAAAGATATTGTTTTCCTGCCATGTTGATATAAATATTTCCTACCCCTACGATCTTCCCTGCCTGTACGTTGGCGAGCCTCGCCTCTGGCGGGGATCAAGAATACATAAGTTCTTTAGCAAAATGTCGGAGTGACGAAAACTGTTCGGTTAATTAATGGAATACTTCCGTAACGAGCGTCGTATAGGCACCCGTCCAAAGCCACCAGCGAATTCTAGCGATATCCTTTAAAAATTGCAAGCCCCCCGAAAACCTGACCGTGGACCGCACATCGTTCACCCAACGGACCGGTATTTCCTTGATTCTGCAGTCAAATTTCTTGGCAAGGGCCAGCGTTTCCACGTCGAATCCCCAGGTCACGATCCTTGAAACGCCGAATATCTTTTCGGCTGCTTCTGCGGTATATGCCTTAAATCCGCACTGCGTGTCCCAAAGGCCCGGCAATAACAACACCTGCACGAGAAGATTCAACGTCTTCCCGATAAGCTGACGATACAGCGGTTCCGGGGGTTCGAGCCTTGCACCCTTTACGGCACGGGAACCAAAAACTACTTCGTATCCTTCTCTAAAGAAAGGCAACATATGTTCAACCTGATCAACCGACGTCGAGTTGTCGGCGTCCATAAAGAGCCGGATGTCTCCTTTCGCGGCAAGCATACCATCACGCACCACGGCGCCCTTGCCGCGATTTTTCTTAACGTCGATCAGTTTCAGATTTTTGACGATCTTCGCTGTATTTGCCACCACCTCCGCGGTATTGTCCCGCGAGCCATCATTCACCACGATGATTTCGTAGGGATAGTTGACCTTGCTGAGGTACGCATCCATAGCAAGGAGGGTTTTCGGTATCCGCTCTGCTTCGTTATATGCGGGAATAATGATCGAAAGATACATATGGATTGATTATAGCACGAAGAGATTCATGATTCGTAAATCGAGAATCATGGATTCTATTCCGTTAATACTCTCGGGCCTTTTTTCATGATCGCCACCGTGTTCTCGAAATGCGCCGAGAGCGAACCGTCTCGCGTGGCGTAGCTGTCGTCACTCAACTGTTTGATACTGCCGCCGCCGATATTCACCATGGGTTCAATGGCGATCACCATCCCTTCCTCGATGTTTTCCCCTTTCCCGCGCCGCCCAAAATTGAAAACCGCAGGTTCCTCGTGAAGTGATTTTCCTATACCGTGTCCCGTAAGCCCATCGGCAACCGAAAATCCTGCTTTTTGAACGGTATTCTGAATTGCGAAACCTATGTCGCCAAGCGTATTTCCCGGCTTCGCTTCTTTGATTCCCGCAGCAAGCGCCCTGCGCGTAACCTCCATAAGCCGTTTCTCCTCCGGCGGTATCTTTCCCACCGCAACCGTGCGCGCGGCATCAACATGAAATCCCTTATGGATCAGGCCGAGATCAAGTTTTACGAGGTCGCCTTCTTTAATGATGCCGCGTGCCGACGGGGTTCCATGCACTACAACATCGTTTAACGAAATACAAATCGTCGCGGGATACGGTTTAGTTGCGCCTTCCGGACGATAATTCAAAAACGACGGTCGGTCGCCGGTACTCGTAATGAGTTCATATGCCATCTGATCAACCTCCTGGGTCGTCATACCAGCGTGGACCGCCGCCTCAAGCTTGCGCAAAACCGCGGCAAGGCGCCGACCGCCCTCCGCCATGATCTCGATCTCTTCGGATGATTTAAGGTAAATCATTTTCGTTGTTGAATCATGATTCACGAATTATGATTCGTGAATCTCTCTATTTCTTTTTCTATTCTTTTCGCGACGTCGTCCGGCGTACCAAGACCAGACACTTTCTTGAATGTGTAAATTGTTTTAAAAAACGAAACGGTCTTCGCAACGTCATTCCGATAATACACAATCCGCTTTGCGAGCGCAGCCCTCGTGTCATCCTTGCGGCCCCTCTTTGTCATGCGCCGAAAAGCCTCCTCGACGGGAACATGGAGATAGATGACGAGCGGACGTGCGCGTTTCTCCTGCCTGAGCTGAGCGGCCACCAGTCGCGCTTCACCCACCATCTTTGGAGCTCCGTCAAAAACGATACCTTTTGCAATTGGAACTCTTCCTATCGTATCGCGAAAAATATTCCGGACGATCTTCGTTGGCGCAAGATTACCTTTGGCGGTCGAATGCAAGTAATCAAACCTTCTTTTTACCTCCGGACGACGCAACTCGCGTCCCATATCGAGGTCGAACATGTGATATTTCTTCGTAATCCATGCCGCCTGCGTCGCCTTTCCGGCCGCCGGATCGCCAAGCAAAATGAGATTGAATGGTTTTCTTTTTTTCATTTTTCAAAAAAGAGAAATGCCAAGGACTTTCGCTATTTCGCCCGTCACGCCATCGGGCGGCGGCGTACCGTCGATCTCAAAAAATTGCGTCGTTTTTTTCAGATAATCAAGAACCGGAACCGTTTCATGTTCATACTGATCGAGCCGAAATTCGATGCGTTCCCGCGTATCGTCCTTCCGTCCCTCGATTTCCGCCCGTTTTACGAGGCGGTTCACCGATTCGTCATGGGGAATCGAAAGGTAAACGGTCGCTACCCTATCCCGATGGCCCGATTTCAAAAAATTCATAAGATGCTCAGCCTGCGCCACGCGACGGGGAAGACCATCGAAAATAACTCCTTCGGTTTGCTGGATGGCCGCGAATCTTTTCTCGACGATCTCAAAAATCATCGCATCATCAAGCAGTTTCCCCTGGTCGATGATTTCCTTTATTTTTTTTCCTAGCTCATTATCATGCGTCGCCATTTCGCGGAGCATCGCTCCCATGCCGAAATAAAAAAAACCGAGTTTCTCGGAAAAAAATTTTGCCTGGGTTCCCTTTCCCGAACCCTGCGGCCCGATAAAAATAATTGCGTCGAAATCCATGAAGGACTTTATCTTAACACTGCAGAAATATTTTTGCAAAAACTGTCACCGAGAATCCTTATTCTTTTATCTCTGGATGTGCAGCGAGATACCTATCTCGCAAATACACACCTAATGTCGGTGCGGAGTGAATTCTTAAACTAAGCCGAGGGGTAACATTTTCAGAAACCTAAGCGGGGGTGAGCTAAAAATCCACGAGCAACATAGAGAAGACGCCGGGAACCCCCGAGTTTCCGAGGTAGGTGGCATTTTCTCGTTATGAGCGAATTGGATTTTGCGAACCAAGGCGGGTTTCTGAAAATCTCACCCCGAGGCTACTCGAGGCCCTCGTACTCACGCATCGTGAGTTGAGAATCAACCTGGCGCATAGTCTCGAGCGCTACGGAAACCACGATGAGGATCGCGGTACCGCTAATCGTGAGCGTCGCGACACCCGTCAACGTTTGAATCGCAATTGGGAGCACGGCCACGAGCCCGAGGAATATTGCTCCCCAGAGCGTTATCCGATTCACGACGCTCGAAAAAAACTTTGTTGTATTTTCACCAGGACGAATACCCGGAACAAATCCGCCGCTCTGCTGAAGATTTTTTGCAACCTCTTCGGGATTGAACGTGATCGCCGTATAGAAATAGGTGAAAAGAAATACCAAAAGGAAATACACGATGCCATAGGCAAGCTGGTTCGCCAAAAATCCCGTGGCGAAAGCATTCACCTTCAATCCCCATGTCACGGAAAAAACGGTAACGACCTGCGCCAAGAATTGCGGAAAGAGCAATACCGAGATGGCAAAGATGAGCGGTATCATGCCGGCCTGGTTCACTTTGAGTGGCAGATAGCTTTGCGACCCGCCGTATAACTTATTGCCTCGCACGCGGCGGGCATAGGCAACCGGGATCTTTCGTTCACCTTCATTCAAATACACGATACCAGCAATGAGAAGCACTGCAACGATGGCAAACCCTACGTAGGTCACAAGAAGCCCCGACGTATATGTTGCGAATGCCGTTGCTGCGGATGACGGCAGACGCGCGAGAATACCGGCGAGAATAATGAGCGAAATGCCATTTCCCACTTTCTGTTCAGTGATCAACTCACCGAGCCAGAGCGCAAGCATTGAACCGCAGGCGATCACAACGATATTGCGCACAAGACTGAACGGATCCGGCCGATCGATCACGCCCTGCGATATGAGGAGCGTTAAAAATCCATACGCCTGCACCAAGGCCAGAGGCACCGTGATGAGCCGCGACCACTGGTTGAACTTCGCCTGGCCCCGGGCGCCTTCTTCGTAATACATCTCCTTGAGCCGCGGGAAAACGATCGTGAGAAGCTGCATGATGATCGTCGCCGTGATATACGGACCGACGCCAAGCATCACAAGCGAAAGATTTGAAAGCCCGCCCCCCGAAAAGAAACTCAAGAATCCAAAAAGTTGACTTGAACCGAAATAATTCTGGAGCCGCGCTGCATCAACGCCCGGAATCGGCACGGCAGCGAGCACGCGATATGCCACCAAAAGCCCCGCAACAATGAGTATCTTATTGCGAAGATCGGGAACTTTGAAAAGCTGAAAAAAACGGTTCATCAGATTTTAAGTTGGAATCATGATTCATGAATCCTGATTCGTGAATCATTTTATGGCCTTTTTTATCTTTTCTTTCGCACTTTTCGAAACCGTAATGCCACCTTCTATCGAAACCGGAAAGGCCATCTCCCCCGTTCCCAGTATCTTTATTTCGCCGGTGAAATTCTTGCCAAGAAGCTTGGCTGTTTTCAAAAGTTCCGTCGTGATAACGAGAGGTTCTTTGCCGGCAAATTTCTTTAACTTTCCGGAAAGAGTTTCGAGATTGAAAACCGTCACGGCATCCTTCTTGGGCTTATTGCGGAAACCGCGCTTCTTCGGAAGTTTTAAAATGAGATCGCGCTCCGCCGGACGGATACGATGGCCCGAACGAGACTTTTGTCCTTTCTGACCGCGGCCGGAGGTCGTGCCACGCTTGCCGCCGCGCCCGATGCGCTGGGGATTCTGTTTTCTGATGGGAGTTAAAGAATGTAATTTCATAATTGTTATAAGTGTTGTAATTGTTGTAATGATAGAGTGTTGTAATAAAAATTATAACCTTAGAACATCACCACGTTTATGCCTTTAGTTTTTTCAACGCTTCAACGGTCGCAAGTGCATTCGTAAGTTTGTTAGGAGTCCGACCGAGACACTTCGCGGTCGCATCCTTGATGCCGGCGAAGTCAAGAACCACGCGAACTGCGCTTCCCGCACGAAGACCATGGCCCTTCGCGGCTGGTTTCACCAAAACTTTCGCGGCGCTGTATTTTGCAACCACGTCATGCGCAATCGTGCGGCCATCTTTCAAAATGACCGTAATCATCTTCTTCTTAGCGTCGAGATTTGCTTTGCCTACCGCCTGTTGGACGTCGAGACCCTTCGCAATACCGACGCCGATCCTGCCTTTTTCATCGCCCACAATCACGGTCGCACGGAACCGGAACCTTTTGCCGCCCGCAACCACACGGGTAACACGCCGCATATCGAGTACGCGTTCTTTGAATTCATCTTGCCTTCGTGCCGGGCGTTCGTTTCTTCGTAGCATGGTCGTTATTATATCAGAAGTCCTGCCCTTTTAGCACCCTCGGCGACGCTCTTTACGCGGCCATGAAAACGGTAGGAACGTCGGTCGAAAACCGCCTTTGTGATGCCGAGTGCGGCTGCCTTCTTTCCGATCTCCGCACCCACAGTTTCCGCCGCGGCGATTTTTGCAATCTTCACCCTCTTTTCTCCTTTTTTTCCAACATTCGAAGCAGCTGCAAGCGTATGCCCCTTCGTATCGTCAATAAGCTCCGCGTAGATAAAACGGTTCGTGCGATGGACGGCAAGCCGCGGACGTTCGGTCGTGCCGAAAATCCGAGCGCTCGATCGTACCGCGCGACGGGTTCTCTTTTTATTCAATTTTTTGCGTGCATTCATAAAATTAGTAATTAGTACTTAGCCACTAGTGGCTAGTGGCCAGTTTCTATCGACTATCCTGTTGTCGTTCCCGCTTTCTTACCGACCTTCCTGCGAATGACTTCTCCTTCATAATGGAATCCCTTGCCCTTATAGGGTTCCGGCTTCTTGAGCGCCCGGATCTTCGCTGCAATCTGTCCGACATTCTCCTTGCTGATGCCAGAAAAAAGAATATTGGTGTTTTTTTCCACGGCAACCGTCACGTCGTCCGGTATCGCAACCCGAACCGGCTGAGCATAACCAAGATACAGCATGAGATCCTTGCCTTCCAGTGCTGCGCGATAACCGACGCCTTCAATCTCGAGCTTTTTCGTAAAACCCTTGGTTACCCCTTCTATGGCATTCTTTACGAGCGCCCACGTCGTCCCGAGCATCGCGACATTCGCGAGATCTTTTCCTTGCTCCACCCAAACGCCGCCATCTTTCGATGTGACAAGAATACCCTGCGTGAGCGCGATCCTTAACTCACCTTTCGGACCCTTCACTACTACGAAGCCATTGTGTTCGGCTATCGTGACGCCGTCCGGCATGGGAATAGATTTCTTAATAAGACGTGACATAAATAAATTTCTAATATCTAATTACTAATTTCTAAAATACACTCTCAGAATTACCAAATTTGAAAAAGATATTCTCCGCCGACTTTTTTCTTTTTTGCGTCCGTAGCAGACATGATGCCCGACGGCGTCGAAAGAACACCGAGACCGTATCCTTGTCGCACCCGATGCAAATTCCGATAATCGCTGTAAAAACGACGGCTTGGCTTACTGAGAACCTTGAAATCAATGTCTTCTTTGTTCTTGCCGCCGAGGCGGATCGCAATAACGCTCTTTTTGCCGACAATTTCTTTTTCAGCACTCTTGATATAGTCGTTATCCCGCAGCACCTCAAGCACCGCGAGGTCCATGCGCGAAAACGGTACCGTCATTTTTTCTTTGCCGGCCCGCAACGCATTTTTAATTTCAGGAAGAAGTCGATAATACATAGTAGTTAGTGTTTAGCCACTAGTGGCTAGTTACTGTTGGCTAGTGGCTATTTTCACCAGCTTGCCTTTTTTATGCCGGGAATTTGCTGCCGCGTCGCCATTTCCCGGAAACAGATCCGGCACAGCCCGAAGTCGCGCATAAATCCGTGCTTGCGGCCGCACCGAAAACAGCGACGAACAATTCGGCTGGAAAACTTGGGGCGTTTTTTACTTCGCGCAATGACAGATTCTTTGGGCATGATGTTTAGGTGTTAGTTGTTGGGGACTAGCCACTAGTGGCTATTGGCTAGTTTCTGCTTTTACCTTTCTTCTTTCCTGATTCTTCGATCTTCTTCATCGGAACGCCGAGTTTCGTAAATTCGTCCCACGAAAGCTTGGCATCTTTCTTCTTGGGAACGATGCTCGCGCCGAACGAGAATGCAGTGGGCGACGTCGTTTGGTCGATCTCCGGAAAAACGAATTGATCGCGAACGCCGACCGTAAGCACGCCATGAGAATCGATCGCGGTTCGGTTGATGCCGCGGAAGTCACGTACGCGAGGCAGTACTATTGTAACCAGACGCTCGAAAAAATCAACCATTTTCTCGCGCCGGAGCGTAACGCGCACACCCACGATCTGGTTTTCCCTGATCTTGAATCCCGCTATGGATTTCTTCGCACGGCGGATCTGCGGCTTCTGGCCTGTCATGGCGGCAATATCCTGCATCACCTGCACGAGCGACTTCTCTTCGAAATTCGGCAGTTGGCTCATGCGTCCGACGCCGGCATCAAGCACGATCTTCTCGAGGAAGCCGCGAATCTCTTTACGCCTGCTATTTTCTTGTTGTTCCTTTGAAATGGCCATAAATTTAAATCTTCGCCTTGCATTTCTTGCAGTATCGCACCTTTCGGGCGCCATCCCTGCGATAGCCGACGCGGGTCGGTTCTTTGCAGGAAGCGCAGATCAGCATCACCTTAGATACTCCGAGCGGGCGCGGAACCGAAACCACCTGTCCTTTTTCGCCTTGCTTCTTCGGCCGCGAATGTTTCTTCACGAGATTCAAACCGTCGATAATCACTTTATCTTCTGACGGAAGCGCGTGAAGCACTTTCCCCGTTTTGCCGCGGTCTTTGCCTGAAATTATTTTTACCGTATCGTCTTTGATTATTTTCATGTTTTTGAGTGATTCAGGATTCAAGATTCATGATTCAGGAATGGATACTTCTTGAATCCTGCTTCCTGAATCTTGAATCTTCTTCATACGATCTCTTCCGCCATGGTCATCAGTTTTTCAAATCCCCTTTCCTTCAGCTCGCGCGGTAATGGCCCAAAGACGCGCGTTGCGACCGGCTCCTTCTTGGCGTCGACAAGCACCACGGCGTTTTCATCAAAGCGAACATACGATCCGTCCTTCCGGCGCAAGGCGTTCTTGGTCCGCACCACGAGCACCTTCACCACGTCTTTCTTCTTCACGGCCTTCCGGGGTTCGGCTGACTGCACTGATGCGACGATAATATCTCCCACGCCCGCATAACGCCGGCGCGTGCCGCCGAGGATGCGAAAACATCGCACGACTTTCGCGCCGCTGTTATCCGCAACTTTCAATATGGTACGTTCTTGGATCATGGGAAATTAGATATTAGGAATTGGAAATTTTTTCAACAATTCTCCATCGTTTCTCTTTCGACAATGGTCTCGTCTCTTCAATCACGACCTTATCACCCTCGTGATATTCGTTCTTCTCGTCGTGCGCCTTGAACCGCGCTGTGAGCGTCTGGTATTTCAAATAGCGCGGATGTTTCTTGAGGCGCGAGACCGCAACCACCCGCGTCTTCGTCATCTTATCAGAAACGACGACACCCGTTATTTTGCGAATCTTCTTTTGTTGTGATGTTTGGTCCATGGTTGAGAGTTGGAATCATGATTCATGAATCATGATTCATGAATCAATTTTTTATCTTTTCGCGGAGGAATGTCTTTGCGCGCGCAATCGCATGCTTGGTTTCATGAAGCGTCTTCACATTCTTCACTTTTCCGGCCGCGAGGTCAAATCTCAAGGCTCGGAGCTTCTCGCCGTCATCTTTAATAAGACGCAAAAGTTCCGCCTCCGGCTTCATTTTCAAATCTTGGATATCCTTCTTCTTCATGATGTTGAATGTTGTAGCTGTTGTAATGATGGAATGTTGTAATGGCATGAGAACACTACAACATTTGAACATTTGTGCAATTTACTTTATCACTATTTTGGTTTTCACCGGTAGCTTGTATGACGCGAGGCGAAGCGCCTCCTTCGCTTTCTCGGGCGGGACGCCGTCAATCTCAAAAAGGATCCTTCCCGGGCGGACCGGAAAAACATAATGATCAACGCTTCCCTTGCCGCCGCCCATCGTGGTTTCCGGCGGCCGGATCGTAACGGGCTTATCGGGAAACACGCGGATCCACATCCGGCCGGCGCGCTTCAGGGAATTCGTGATCGTCTTGCGGGCCGCCTCGATCTGGCGCGATGTCATCCATGCCTGCTCAAGCGACTTCAGGCCATACTGGCCATAGTGCAACTCAAGCCCGCGCGTCTCAACTTGGCGGCTGAGCGACCTGCCCTTGTGCCACTTACGATGTTTTACTTTCTTCGGGATAAGCATGATTGAATTTGCTTATCGCTTAGCGCTCGACGCTTTGCGATTAGCTATTTTCTGTTTTCTCTTTCTTTTCAAAAATCTCGCCTTTATAGATCCATACCTTGATACCAATCGTACCGTAGGTCGTTTTCGCCGTCGCGGTTCCGTAATCAATGTCGGCACGCAAGGTCTGGAGCGGCAATGATCCGCGCGAAAGCCGTTCGCGGCGTGCGATCTCGTTGCCGTCGAGCCGACCCGACAAAAAGATTTTTACTCCCTTCACTTCGCGATTCTGCACCACCTGCTCAATATATTTTTTCATCGTCCGGCGGAATGGCATGCGGTGCTCGAGGTCCCACGCAACCTGCTGAGCCACATACGTCGCTGCCACCTCGGAGCGCTTTAATTCTTCGACATTAACGCTTAAAGGAACCGGCATTTTATTGCCACGCACTTTTCGCACCGCTTCGGCAATCGCCTTGTTCAGCTCCTCCATCCCTTTACCACCACGACCAATGATGAACCCTGGACGAGCCGCCTTGATGAACACCCTGAGATTTCCCTGGGTCCGCTCGATCTCGATCACGGCAATGCCCGCCAAGCCGATCTTTTTCATAATCGTATTGCGAATCGCCTCATCTTCTTCAAGATATTTCGCATAGCCGTCCTTAATAAACCAGCGAACCGGCCAGTTTTTGGTGATGCCAAGACGGAATGAAAGAGGATGTGTTTTTTGTCCCATGGAATTTTGTTTAGATTCATGAATTATGATTCATGAATCATTTTTTTTATTTGTCCGCTCCTGATTTTCCACCGAACGTCCGCCGGAAAAATCCGTGTTTTCTCTTGGCTGTTTGAACCATAGCTGGATCCCCCTCGACGACGCGCTTTCGGGCCGGTTTCTCCTTGTCTGCTTTTGGTTCCTTCGGCAACTTTTTCTTCTTTGCCGCAGCGATCGTAAATTTCGAGGAAAGCTTGTTATTGACGCCGAGCGTCAAGACAACATGGCTCATCTTCTTTTGAATGGACGATGCAGAACCGCGCGCGCGCGGCAACATGCGCTTTAACATCGGGCCCTGGTCGACGCGGATCTCCGCAATAAAAAGATGATCGGCGTTGATCTGTTTGTTTTTAGCATTTGCGACCGCCGAGCGCAAGAGCTTCAGGAGCGGTTTTGCCGGCCGACGGCGGACCATCAAGAGTTGGGCCTCGGCCTCGTTCACCGACATGCCGCGAATAAGATCAGCAACGCTCCGCACCTTGCGCGGTGCGATCCGAAGATAATTCAATTGTGCGGTTTGCTGTTGCATGTTGTTTAGGTGTTAGCCACTGGGGATTGGCCACTAGGGCTTTTTTCTTTTTTCCCTAGTCGCTCGTGGCTAGTGGCTATTTTTTCGTTGGCGCCTTTGCGGCTGCTGCTTGCGCCTTTTGGGTTTCAGCGGCCTTCATCTCGAGCTCTTTCTGCATCTTGCCTCCGTGACGGACAAATTTCCTCGTGAGCGAAAACTCACCGAGCCGGTGGCCCACCATTTCCTCGGTAATGCGCACCTCGACGAAAATCTTACCGTTGTGGATACCAAAGAGATGGCCGACCATTTCTGGTGCAATCTCCGAAGCGCGCGACCACGTCTTAATAACCGTATTGCCGCCCGACTTCAAAGCCGCCACTTTTTTAAGCAGTTTTGGATCAACGTAAGGTCCTTTTTTTAAGCTTCGTGACATAGTAATAAATTATTTCCTTCTCTTTATAATAAGTTTCGTTGACCTCTTCTTCTTGTCGCGCGTCTTGTGCCCACCCGTAATATTGCCCCAGATGTCCTTTGGCTTCCGCGTACCGCGCGGCTGGCTGCCTTCGCCGCCGCCGTACGGATGGTCGACGGGGTTCATGGCCTTGCCACGGACCGTCGGACGAATACCGAGCCACCGCGAACGTCCGGCTTTGCCGATCGTCATCAAATTCCATTCCGCGTTCGAGACCTGGCCAATCGAAGCGAACCCTTCCCATGGCACGCGGCGCACCTCGCCGGATGAAAGCCGGAGATCGGTGTAGCCATCCGCGTTCGCCAAAACTTCAACGTAGGATCCGGCTGAGCGGGCAAGCTGTCCACCTTTGCCCGGAACGAGCTCTACATTGTAAACCTGATAACCGACCGGAATGTTCCGCAACTGCAGGCGGTTACCCGTTGTGAGCGGAGCTGATTCTGCAATGACAAGCTCCATACCGACCGTGAGTTTTTCCGGAGCAAGAATATAGCTCTTCTTTCCGTCCGCATGCTTCACGAGCGCGATGAACGCGGTCCGATACGGATCGTATTCCAACGTTTCAACCATAACTTTCGTGCCAAGCTGGTTCTGTTTAAAATCAATGATGCGGTACAATTTTTTGTTGCCACCGCCCTGATGGCGCATCGTGATGCGGCCCTGCGAATTCCTGCCCGAATGCGACTTGAGCCGCATGGTGAGCGACTTCTTCGGCTTCACGCGCGAAAGACTCCCATAATCTACGGTGGTCATGCTTCGGCGCGATGGACTGGTTGGCTTGTAGGATTTCATGGATTTTAGCGATTAGCTCTTAGCGATTGGCGATTAGTTACTAGAAGTTAGAATTTTTTTCTAATCGCTAACCTCTAGTCACTAATCTCTTTTTTTCTATTGCAGGTCTATTTTTTGTCCTTCCTTTAAAGTGACGACAGCTTTCCGGTTGCCTTCGCCTCCGTTCCGCATCACGCCACGGAACCGTTTTCGTTTCGCCGGCAGGTTCACCACGTTCACGGCGACCACATTAACTTTATAAAGCCCCTCGATTGCTTTTTTAATTTCCGGTTTTGTCGCAGATTTCTGCACTAAAAAAACGTACTGGCGATTCGGGCCGAGATTCGTCGCCTTTTCGGTCACCCACGGTTTTTTAATGAGAAGAGAGTTCATGATGTTTAGGTGTTAGCCACTGGGGATTGGCCACTAGGGCTTTTTTCTTTTTTCCCTAGTCGCTCGTGGCTAGTGGCTAGTTTCTAGTGGCTATTTCTTTCTATAGTGTTTTTCGATGACCGCAATGCTTTCTTTTTCCAAAAGCAGGTTCGCGTGGTTTAAAATATCGTAAATATTGAGCGACGCAGCATCGATCGCCTTGGTCTTTGTTAAATTCGAGGATGAACGGAACACGATCGCGTTCGTTCCCGCCGGAACGAGAAGTGCATCATACCGTTTCGCTCCCTTCTTCATAGCCAGAATATTTCGCAATGCTCCCGCAAGAAGTGTCGTCTTTGGCTCTGCAACGGCCAGCGAATCGAACACCTTCACCTCGCCGTCCTTCCATTTTTTTGAAAGAACCGAAAAAAGCGCAGCGCTTTTCATTTTCTTGTTCACTTTCTGCGAATAATCCTTGTCATTGCGCGGACCATGCGCCTTGCCGCCGCCGATCCAAAGTGGCGACGAGGTCATGCCGTGCCGGGCGCGGCCGGTTCCCTTCTGGCGCCATGGCTTTTTGCCGGTACCGGCGACTTCGCCGCGATCCTTTGCGTGCGCCCACGGATCCCGCGCATTCGCGCGCTGAGCCGTCAAAACCTGTTTCACGAGCGCCTCGTTCCATGCCGCACCAAAAACACTCTCAGGAAGATCGATGGTTCCTACTTTCTCATTCTTTAGATTGTAAACATCGGTTTTCATGTTGATTCAGGATTCAGGATTCAGGATTCAGGAAGGTTCTTCTTCTTGATTCATAAATCTTAAATCATTAATCTCATTTTCGTATCTCCAATATCGTTCCTCTCATTCCCGGCACCGCGCCGCGGAGATAGATGATATTTTTTTCGGCATCAATGCCTGCCACGGCGAGATTTTTTATGGTCACGCGCTCCGTGCCCATGTGCCCCGCCATCCGGCGGCCCTTCACAACCCGCTGAAACGCCGTGCTGCCGATCGAACCAGGATGGCGCTGACGATTCTTCTGGCCATGTGTCGCCCCACCGACACCCGCAAAACCATGCCGTTTTACGACGCCCTGAAATCCACGACCCTTCGTGAGTCCGCTCACGCGAACTTTTTCGCCTTCCTGAAAAGTAGCGACGGTAATCTCATCGCCAAGATTAAACTTCGAAATCTCGACGGGATGGGCCGCCATAGGCTTAAATTCACACCGCGTTCTGCCGAAGGCAACCTGAACCGCTTCATAACCGTCACGTTCCTTGTTTCGAATCAATGTGACCTTATTCGGAACTGCGGAAACGGCCGTCACCGGGACGACTTTTCCGTCTTTCCAAAGCTGGGTCATATTCGATTTTTTGCCGATAATAAATGACATGTTCCTGATAAAAAAATTTCCGGCTATCCCCGGAATTTTGCGCAATACAACCCACTCGCTCACCGCTCAGGTGAGCTCACTCAGAAAAAACGAGTTTCGTTTTCCGAGAAGGATGTGTATTTGCATAAAACTCCAGAGGAAACCTTGAGGCGATTATAGCAAAAGAACTGTTTTCTTGTCAACGGCTCCGCGTTTCCCGCTTTCTGGAAGACGAAGGGAATATGGCTTTGCCATCCTGAGGGTATGCGAAGACGAACCCCTCAGGATGGCAAAGCCATATTCCGGAAAACTAGTTTTCCGGAAAAGAAATGCTCCGCTTGGTTTTTTAGTTCCGCTCAGGTTATCCAAAACAAGAACACTCCGCTCGAGTTTTTATGCTAGCGAGCGTCCGGCGATCTTTCTATGAACACCTATTTCTGATTTACTTTTACAGAGAATCCCCTATTGCGGAACAACGGCCGAAAATGACGACGTCGTATTGATACCGGAAGTACCGTCTCTGTTAATGATAAAGGTAAACCCGAACGGATCCTCGGGAATCGCAGGAACGATACCGCCCGTAACCAGAGCATCGGTCGAAGTAGGTATCTTCCCGTATTTCGTCTGGTACATCTTTGATGCCGTATCGAGATAATCGAAAATTTCCAACCGATCAATGTATGCCTGGGCACGTTCTTTCGTATCCTGATCGTTCGACGAATCGCGGATCGTCGCCCAAAGATCCTCCGTTTTCTGGCGCTCGCTCGACCTGATGCCGAAGTTCAGCGAAAATCGGAGGGCATAATCGGGAATGCCCGGCATCCGTGCGGCAAGATTGTAGTACCACAGCGCATTTTTATCGTCTTTCAGTTCCAGAAAATAATCAGCCGCCATGTAATACGGAATGCGCCAATCCGGATCGGCATTTTGAATACCCTGCTCGCCGATCGCGAGCGCGTCGGTCACCCGCCCCGCATAACTCGACGCGGCCGGCAGGGTAATTACCGTGAACGCATAGGGATAGGATAATTTAGGGTCAACGGCGTTCACGTACCGCTCGTCCGCCAGGTATTCCATCTTGCCGCCCAGAATGGCGTCTATAATTTCAGGCATCGTTCCGATCCAAAAGAATGATCCCACACCAGCATCAAACCCCATATCGACCGCACGAATAAAGTCAGGCGAAATGCCGGACGACGCGGACGGTGCGATGGTCGGTTGAGTCGCATCATATCCAGCCTGAAAAAGAACAACGACCGCGAGCAATAAAATCAAGATGGTTGCTTTGATGAAAAATTTTTTCATTTTGATTTTTTTCTGGAATAGATCGTGGAAATGGAGGAGACCGTGATCCATGCCGCCATCGCGCCGAAACCTTTTTTGTTGATAGTGAATGGCCTTACGCGGGCCGAATTTTTTAAAAAGACCAAAACACAATATTTTGCATGCTTAAATTTTTCAAAAAATAAAGGAATCTCCCTTGATGTTATGCCGTCTTTTTGTCCATATTTCTTTAATATTTTTTTAACACTTGCCGGAGTAAGGGCAGAAAGCTGGATCACCCGCTCCACGCACGCCTTCGCCGCCACCGGCTCCCCACTATTTTTGAAATAGATGATATCCCCTTGTTGGACAGCACCCCATGGCTTCCGACGAGAAGCAGACCATCGCGATTCGATCGTTTTTTCACCAGCGAGGATCTTATCGATGAATCCCCATGATTTTTTCATGATAGCAACGTGATCCATAAAATAATTTTAAAAGCATGTTCCAAAATCTTTTTTTTGTCACGAAATCCTCACTGTTTCGAGCAAGACGAGGCGCGACAAGGAAGGAATACTCGGAGAGCATTTCAAGAAGAGGCAACGAAGCCACAGCCGAAACAGTGAGAATGTCATATTTCTTTCTTCTCAAATATCCAAATCGCCGCAAACAAAAGAAGGATGATATAGGCAGTGGCATAGGCAACCGCGAACCCGAATGACGCCCATGGCAGTGAGACACTATGCACCGCAAAATCGCGAATGTTAAATTTCTCAAGATTCGGGAAAATATAATAGAGAATGTTCACAAAAACATAACGAATTCCCGAAATGCCGATCTTCCGGGCGTCGTCGACGAGCGACGAAACGACGTGACCGAGGAAAAATATCACCGAGGTATAAACGATAGAGAGCAGTGAACTTGAAAACGTAGAAACAAAAATTGCGAACGCGAGGAAGAGCGCCATCTCGAGAAATTGCATAAGAATGGCAAGAAGCCCCATCGCATCAAACCCTCCGCCCGCGAGCGCCACAATGGCGAGATACGCCACGGCAAGCGCAACACTCGTGAGAAAAATGACCGCGCACAGGCCAAAGAATTTTCCGAGAAGAAACTGCGCTCGTGAGATCGGCTTTGCGAGAATAAAATAAACCGTCTTCCGCTCCACGTCCCGATAGAACGACGTGGTTCCGAGAAAGAGCGCGATAATCGCATTGAAAAAATAGATACCGAGGAGCGCGAACGCCTTCACCATAGGAAGTTCCTTCAGCACGAGATCGGATAAAAACAGCATAATAGCGATATAACCGAGACCGAACGCCAAAAGCGCAATCCATATCTTATCGCGAACCTCAAGCTTGAGCGTATTTTTTGCAATGGTAATGATATGGTTCATGATTCTTGGTTCATGATTTTTGAATCCTGCTTCCCCTTCTCGTACTCTTTCACGGTTTCCACAAATCGTTCCTCGAGCGGCCGACCAGCACAGAAATCTTTCACGGGTCCCGCGTAAAGCAATTTACCTTCATGAATCACGCCAACCTCATCACAAACCTCTTCGACGTCGTAGAGAATGTGCGTATTGAGAAATATTTTTCTACCCTCCGCCTTTAGCGCGAGCATCGATTTTTTAAGATCGTGGCGACCGATAGGATCAAGACCGTCAAGCGGCTCGTCGAGAAAAAGATAATTCGGATCATTCACGAGTGCCTGCGCAAAACCAAGGCGTTGACGCATACCCTTCGAATAGGTGCGTATCTCATAATTTCGTGCTTCAAAAATGCCGGCTATTTTGAGAATTTTTCCGAGAGATTCATCATCTCGTTTTGCGCCCGGAAAAAGTTCCGTGCAAAAACGAAGAAACTCGATGCCGGTCATCCGCTCATAAAAATAAGGTGTCTCCGGCATGAACCCTATATTCCGTTTCGATGCTTCGTCCCGTGACGGAACTCCATCGATCATAATTGTCCCTGACGTAGGAGCTAAAAGCCCCGTGATCATTTTGATAATCGTCGTCTTCCCTGCGCCATTCTGTCCCAGAAAACCGAAAATAGGTGCGCTGATCTCGAGCGAAAAATCATCGACGGCAAGCCGCCCGAAGCGAGCCTCGCCTACGGCGGGCCGCCGCTTCTTTCGTTTGCCGTAGATTTTCGTGACACGCGAGAACGAAAGCATTGGGTTGATTATAGAATATTTTCACCGCCATTTCGAGTCCTAACTGACATCATATAAATATACATATCTTAGTAATTGTAAGACATAAAAAAACCGCTAAGCCTTAAGGGCAAAGCGGAAATGATTGAAGTCTATCATTTTTACTGACTCAAGCTGTCCTTGAGAATATGTACCCATTCATTACTCACGCGAGTTCTCTCTACTTCTTTCTTATATTCCCGTGTGTGGTAGACAATATCATGGCGCTTCTCTTTTATGAGAGAATCCCTGTATTGCGGGCCAGAAAGCCATTTTGGTACTGCGGACGAATCTAAGCAGTCCTTAATCCCGACGGCAAGCTGATCGACCATAAAACTTTTTAAAGCCTTATGTTTCTCGGTAGGCGGTACCCAACTTGCTACTTTTTCAAGCATATGAAGGTAGCGTTTTCCCAAATTTCTATTTCTTTCGCTCTGTTCTTCATTTGAGCGAACCTGATCATTAAAATATTTTTTAGCTTCTCTTTCTGCTCGCAGAGCAGTCCACCTCTGAAGTTCAAGAATCTTTTTTTGAGCTTCGTGGATAATATCGAGATGTAGATTACTCGGTTTAAATTCCGGAATTTCTGTGTTGACCGATTCTTCATGCAAACGCATAAGCATGTCGAATGAATGAGCGCACATGAGGGTAAACTCCTTGAGGGTCATATCCTTCTTTCCGAGTTCTTCGGTGTAGGTTGTCTGTCCCATTAGATTTTCCTTTCAATTTGTTCATGATTATAGGAAAGCAATGTTGTACTACCTTTCCTGTTGTTAATTTTCTGCTTGCAATATAGCAATAGATTCTTTATCTGTCAAATCATAAAATTTGAGATTAAGATTTAGATTTTACGGAAACAATCGAACTGCCCTGTCTCGGCTATTCCCCCGCTGGTAAATTTTTCATTTCCTCGAGCGCGGCGGCAAGTTCGCGCTCGTCGTGGCGGGCTTCCGCATTTTTGATTGCTTGTGCAATGATCTTTCTTCGTTCTTTGAGATATTCTCCTTGCAGTGCGGTTTTGAGCTTTAAAATTTCATCATCCCACGGCTCAGCAGGCGTTTCGCGAAGTACTATAAGGTCAATTAAGGCATCGATCGCCGGATCATCGCTTTTTCGTTTTCCGCTTGCAAGAATCCGCAAAATCTCTTTTTGTGTCGGATCCAAAAATAATGCGCAATCGTCAAGCAATGAAAGATCATTTTTTGCGAGCGCGATGGAGACGAGTTCCTCAAACAGCAATTCCGCCCGAGAGACTTGTCTCTTCGACGCTTCTTCTGTTTTTTCGATGGGAACAAAAACCGCTTCCCCTTCCGTTTTTTTAGATTCTGCTTCTAGGGTTTTTTCCGCGATGCCGGTCAGGTCGGCAAGCTTTTTGAACCAAAATTCCTGTTGCACCGGGCTCGCGATGGTCCGCAATTTCTGAAGCACCGTGCGCAAATTCCGCAGACCTTCCGGCATTCCGAACGCAGCCCGATCGATGGCCTCGCCCCGCGAAGCCTCGGCGAAGTGGGGGAGGTATTTTTTGAAGTAGAACTCCGGCGCGGGAACCGCCGCTTCGATGGTCCGTCGTACGTTTCCCGGATCCGCTTTCGCCGCATCGGCTGCATCTTTAAATCCCTCGACGGTCGCAACCTTCACGGAAAAATCGCTCGCCTCCGCAAGATCGATTGCACGCACCGCTGCTTCCGCGCCGGCAGTATCGCTGTCGTAATTGATGATCAATTCCTCCGCCAAGCGATGCAAAACCACGAGGTGGTCGGCCGTAAGAGCCGTTCCGGAGCTTGCCACGATGTTCCGTACGCCCGACTGGAAACTCATAAGAAAATCCATCTGCCCTTCGACGAGCACCGCAATCTTCGCCTCGCGAATCGCTTCCTTGCTTTTCCAGAACCCGTAGAGCAATTTCGATTTTTGAAAGATCGGCGTTTCGGGACTGTTCACATATTTCCCGGTATCGCCCTTATCGAGTTGGGGCAAAATGCGGCCCGTAAAACCAACTACCTTGCCCGTATGATTATGGATCGGAAACATGATACGCCCGCGAAATCGGTCAAGCATGAGTCCGCGATCGGTTTTAATGGAAAGTCCCGCCTGAATAATATCTTGCGGTGAACTGCCGGCATTCAGAAGCTGCATCGAAAGCACTTCTGATTCGTTCGGCGCCCAGCCGATCTCGAACATCTCAACCGTTTCTTGCGTGAGCCCACGCGACGCCAGATATTCTTTCGCGACCGGCGCGGCCGCGAGTGCGCGCTTAAAAAATTCTTTCGCGGCATTATTCAGGTCGTAGAGCAACCCCGAGTAACGATATTCCGCCGGATTTTCATGCCTCAGTTCGACGCCAGCTTTTTCGGCGAGCATCCGAAGTGCCTCACCAAACTCGATATTTTCATACTTCATCACAAACGTGAAAATGTCGCCGCCGATGCCACAGCCAAAGCAATGCCACGATTGCCGTTCGGGCGACACCATGAAAGACGGCGTCTTTTCTTTATGAAACGGACAAAGCCCTCTGAAATTTCTGCCCGCCGGCGTGAGCGTAAGATATCCCCGCAGGAACGCGACGACATCGAGCTTGCTCTTGATGAGTTCGGTGGTGGAAGATGGCATGGTTTCCCCCATTGTAGCGCAAAACATCCATACCCGCGAAATTATAGGGGCGCGATCCTCCTGTCACGGCCTCACGGCAACCCGCCAGAAAAGTTGACAACAATTCATTTAACTGATATATTCTGTCAAGGTATAACTTAAAATAAGAAAATAATAACAAGCCTTGAAAGGAGGCAAAAATGAATAGAGCAATAGGCCTTGGAGGAATATTGATCCTGGTTCTCTTCCTCTTGATTGCGGTTACTCCATCCCGCCATTGGATAGTAAAATCACTGGGCGGAGAAATCTGTGGTTGCGATACCACGGCGAAAAAAATAATAAAAAAAACCGTGAGAAAAAGACATCTCACGGTCGCGGAGCAGCCAAAGGTTAAACCCGCTCCCCCGCAACAAAAGATGGAAAAGGTGGAAGTGGAGATCTCTGTCAAGGGGAATGTGGAGATGACGGGGAATGTTGAATTACGGGAAAAAGAGGGAAAAGTATCTCCTCCCCCAGATCCCGCTTCTGTAGTAATCCGGCAAACAAATGACCAACCGCAATGCGATTCTTGTAAAACCGCGAGTGGTTGGAAGCATAGGTTTAATCAGGGAAAAGGAGGCGGCAAATGAAAAAATTATTTTTTATTGCCATCTTCTCAATCGCCGTCTTTATACCCCAAGAGGCGGTTGGGCAAGTTTCCTTTGAGGGGTCGTACCAGCAGGCGTTCTTTAAAGACGCAAGCTGGGTACCTCTCCACGATCAAACCGTGGAGCTTAGCGGAAAATATCTCCTCTCCACTA
Source organism: uncultured Candidatus Saccharibacteria bacterium (assembly GCA_964442965.1). Lineage (GTDB taxonomy): Bacteria > Patescibacteriota > Minisyncoccia > UBA6257 > 2-01-FULL-56-20 > CAJAQL01. The sequence goes on along the minus strand of CAYUBE010000002.1, from coordinate 623 downwards.
AGGATTGCCAGGAGATTTCTCTTGAGGGTTACGTCAGAGACGTAACGGCTCAAGGGGGAAAACCCTCCGTCGGCATTCTTTCCTTCGATTTCATGCCGAATCAAAACGTCGGCATAAAGATCGGCGGCGGAATTAATTTCTCGCCGGAAGGAAACCATACGCGGGGTCGTATGGAACTGTTTATCCAAAGTAATGAGATCTATTACATTGATCTCGTCGGGGAAGCCGGTGGAGCAACTGGCTACTATTGGAACGGCGAGCTGATTCTAAAAGCCACATCCTACTTCAATGTAGGCTTTATGGCCGACAGAAATTGGCTCCGAACAGGCGATCCCGAGGACGGTTACGGTCCTCGCGTCGAAATTAACGCAACAGGCACGCCGCCGTTATTATTTTTCGGGGGAGCCATCTTCCCCTGGGGAGATAGCGGCGGGATTGAGAAAAAAACCCCCGGCGGATATGCCGGGATCAGTATTTTTCTAAATTAGAAAATGGCGTGAACAACAAAGGTTGTTCACGCCATTCTTTTTCCATTATTAGAGGAAAAGTCCCCGCATTTTATTGCGGGTGACCTGGACCCGGTATTTTAGACACAAAGGTCGAGACAAAATATACTTTGTGTC
>CAYUBE010000001.1:0-68758 GCA_964442965.1 uncultured Candidatus Saccharibacteria bacterium | reverse complement strand
TGCTGAGGATCGCGATCACGGCAATCACGATCAGGAGCTCGATCAGGGTGAAGGCTTGCGGCTCCCGAGAATGTTGCTTGTCCATGAAAAAATTATAACACTTTCATAATGATGCTTATTTTCCCTTGTTCTCATGTTCTTAAGGACGTGAGGACGAAAAGTCGGTTCATACGGCAGCATGAGGCGAGAAAAAAATTCCTAGTGGCCAGTAGCTAAGTTCTAGTGGCTATTCTCTACCACGCAAGCTCGCCAGTCTCACTCTTCACCTCGTCGAGCGTTGTCTTTCCCTCAATCGCTTTCAAAATGCCGTCTTCCTGCATCGAAACCATCCCCTGCCGCTTCGCCACTTCACGGAGAGCCACCTCGGATGCCTCGCGGAGAATGGTGGTCTCGATATCAGGACCTCCTTCGAGAAATTCAAAAATGCCGATGCGCCCTTTGTAGCCGATGCCGTTGCATGCCGGACAGCCAACTGGCGCAAAAAGCGTCGGATGTTCGTATGGTTTTCTATCGACCTGCGCGGGCAGACGCCCAAGAAGGGCTTTTATTTTCCCTGCCGTCACATCGTCAAGAGGAACCGCCTTTTTACAGACGGGACATAATACGCGAACCAACCGCTGGGCGATGACCAAAGCCAGAGCTGGCCCGATCGAAACTGTTTTCACGCCGAGATTAATGAGCCGCGGCACCGCGCCGACGGCATCGTTCGTGTGGAGGGTCGAAAGCACGAGGTGGCCCGTCAGTGCCGATTGCATTGCGATATCCGCCGTCTCAAGATCGCGGATCTCGCCGACCAGGATCACGTCGGGATCCTGCCGGACGATCGCGCGGAGGCCGTTGGCAAACGTATATCCCGCGTCCTCGTCCACCTGAGTCTGTTCAATACCTTCAATGCGGTACTCGATCGGATCCTCCAGCGTGATGATCTTCATCTCCGGACTGTTCACGGAACGGAGAAACGCGTAGAGCGTCGTCGTCTTGCCGGATCCGGTCGGTCCCGTGTTCAAAATCAAGCCGTTCGGCCGATCGAGCGCTTTTGTTACAATCACGAGATTGTCGGCACGCAAACCCAAACTCGGCAGGCCGACCATGGTAGCCGAGGGATCAAGCACACGCATGACGATCGTCTCGCCAAATTCCGAAGGAATGATAGAAACTCTCATCTCGATATCCTTGCCCGCGAGATTGATCGTAAAACGTCCGTCCTGCGCCTCACTGCGAACATTGATCTTCATCCCCGAAAGCAGCTTCACGCGCGAGACAAAATTTTCATAGAACGTGAGCGGAAGATCATCGTAAATGTCATGCAGAATGCCGTCCACACGGAAGCGAACCTTCGCTTTTTTCTCCTCGGATTCCGTATGAATGTCGGATGCATGGACCGCAAGCGCGCCGGCGAACACGAGCTGGATCAGATCGGAAGGCGATGCCTTCCCGAAATTCAAAGCGGCGATCGCGGCGTGAATCGCATCCAGCGTCGCGAGTTGTGCCGTCAGTTCCTCGAGACGAGCTTTCGAGATGGCCACCTTGCCGGTAACGGATTCTTCCGGCAGTTTCACGAACTTGTAGAATGCGAATGCTGATGCCAAACTCGACGGCGATACCACGAAAACTTTCACCTGATATTTTTTTGCCTCAAGATCGCTAAATGCTTTTTTTGTTGCGGGCAACGTCGGGTTTACCACGACTACGGCGATCTTCTGGTCGCGCACTTCGATGGCGGCAATTTTCCCGTCGCGAGCGTCCGTCTCGGGTATCACGCGGACGGCGTCGAGCGACACCGGCGTTTTGGAAAGGTCGGCGTAGGAATATCCCAACTTCTCCGCAAGGCGCTCGGCCGCGCGCTCCTCGCCGGCGCGCCGAATTTTCGCGAGCTGTGACTTAAGGTCATTCTGTCCATCCGGTGAATCAGCCATTAGCTACAGTATAAACGAGTTTATAAAGTTCATAAAGCTGAGAAGCTTAACGAACTTTTACTGCCAAACTTCTGCGACCGGAACGACGGATGACGCGGCAATCGGTGGCGGGAAGGTCGACGTCGAAGAAGAGAATATTCCTATCTTCGCCGTCCAAACGCTGGACGAAGCGTCGAGGTCGCCGAAAATATCCCATTCCGGGCCGCCGCGATATTGTGGCGCGCAGCCATACTCAGCAACCTCCTTATCGGCCGCAAACGGCAAGGTTCCTGTGAATGGCGAACAGATCGTTCCGTCCTGCAGTTCCACAAGCCACGCCCAGTTGCTCGGCGCCGCAGGCTGCGGGCTCTCTAGCGCGGGCAATGGTTTTGTGAGCGAGAGGACAAGACTCGATGTTGCCGTCGGATCTCCAGGATCCATGCCGCACAGCAACGTGCTCGTGCTTCCGCCGATCTCAAAACAGGGGTCTTGGATCGAATTTCCCACACTGCAACGCCATGCGTCTTGGCGGTACGGGGCGGCGATGGAACTGGTCCAACACGATCCCTGAACGACGGGCGTAGAACTGGCAGGTGCGGGTGGCGCATAGGTTACGATTTGCGTCGGCGCTGGACCGCCGGGCACATTGTTCGCCTGCGGGTTGGTATTCGAAATCGGTGCCCGTGCGAAAAATTGTCCGACGCCAAAAAGTAGGACGAGAATGAAAACAATGATGACGGTTATTTTCTGAGTCCGTGGCTTCATATTTTAGTTTTGTGAATCATGGTTTAGGATTCAGGAAAAAGTTCTTCTCGATTCACAAATCCTAAGTCTTGAATCTTAAATCTTTCACTCGAACTTGAACGTCCCCACGATCCGATCAAGGACATCGTGTAATTTTGCCGCATCAAATGGCTGAAGACCGTATTCTGGAGGATAGTTCCCGATCTCCGACGAATGGATCGTGTATTCAACCGCCCAACACTGCCCGGCATGGAGCGTACGGTAGCTGGTCGTATCGTAGAGATTACCCGCGCCGGCGTCGCTTAAATGAAGGACCGTAAAGACAGTTCCGTTGAACGTCTCGGTGGAAGTTGGCAACTGACTAGGCGGACCCGTCGGTTCAATCGCCAAGCATTGCGCGACCGCCGATGTATCACTGCTTACGCCGACCGTGAGCGTCGCCTCGGCAAAATTAGTCTGCGGCTCGAACGTCCGGGGAATAGCCAATGTAAATGGCTGTAACCCGGGACCGCCCGGATTCCCCTGCCGCCAATTGTCGGTCGGCGCAGGCAAATAATGATCTGTTGCGTCGAAGTCTATCGGATAGGCAATGCTCCATCCATTATTGTTCTGATCGGTTTGCCATTCGGCGACATTGTCGTAATAGGAATTTGTACTCCCTGATGCCGACGGCGAAACCGACTGCGATGCGTCCTGCAAAATGTCGGCTGTATATTGCTTCATCTCGCCATACCGGATCCCAAACCAAAAACCGATGAACGGCAATACGACGAAAAGTATCAGTGCGACGATCTTTGAATACCACGTCACCTTGTTCCATTCAATCTTCATGACTTCATTGTAACATAACATCTCATTGCTATCCCCGTATTACCTTCTGTCATTCCGGCGAACGCCGGAATCCAGAACCGAAATCAAACTTTCTGGATCCCGATTTTCATCGGGACGACAAACATTCATCCCTGAGCCAAGATGCAGGAAATTCACCTAAGATAAATTAGAAATTGACGGTCTGCGGACTGCCAAGGCCGGTCACGTAATCGTAGCGTTTTCTTGCATCGCAATAATATTTACAGGTACCATTTGAGCCGCTCGCTATGTCGCGGAAAAATTTGAGCGTGCTGGACGATGCCTTGTCGCCATACATGGCAGCAAGCGTCGCCGAATGCCCGAGCGCGTAAATCGCCGCCCACTGAGGCGCACCCGCGCTCGTTCCGCCAACCGTGTACCATCCGTTTTTTGACGAGCCGGTTGTTTTATAGACAGCGTATCCCGACGCAGGATCGGCATCATAAGAAACATCCGGAACCGCGCGCATGCCGTTCGCTTTTGGCACGGAATATGTTTTCTGATAATCCGGTTGGGTTTCGTACGCACTCACGCCGCCGCCGCTCCCCGACCACGCCGATTCCGAAACAAGTGTCCCATTCGCGAGAAGTTCGAGCGACGTGCCACCGACACCGACGACCGACGGCGAAACCGCCGGCCAGCTTACGCCCGTGCCGCCATCTCCTGACGACGCAAAAAATACCGCACCATACTTGCTCGCAAAGTGCGAATCGTATGACAATTCATCCGAGAATTCATCACCGCCCCAACTCATCGAAACCGCGACGACATCCTTCCGTGCCGTCGCATAATCAATCGCCGAAAGCAAATTCGCGCCGCTTTCGGTTTTTGCCTCAACGAGAAGTATTTTCGCCTGAGGCGCGATGGCATGCGCCCATTCGACATCAAGTGACGTTTCAAGCGCCCAGCCGCTGTTTGTTTTGGTGGAAGTCGCCATCAGATGTTTTTCGAGGCAACCATTTTTCGAAGTGCATGCCGCAAGGCCATAAGCAGCATCAAAAACAGCGAGATCGTTTTCGGTCGTCGCATCGTCATAGGCATCAATGATCGCAATGGTCCCTGACCCACCGGACGCAGGCAGGTTATACACTTTTTTTATCTCGCTCGGTGCAATGCCCGACGGCGATTTCCCGCCGGAAGTCCTCACGTGGATCGGTGGCTTCCCTTTAAAATTTGAAAACCGGTACGCCGCACCCGCCGGACCGGCGGGAACAATACCTGCAAACAGCACAACTACCACCGCCAAACCAACCCCGCCAAGCAGGACAATATATTTTTTGTTTTTCATCCATACGTTCTACCAAGAAAAAATCCGAACGCAAAATGTTCTTTAATATATATTTAATCATTAGATTTCGGCTCTCCTATGTCATCCCGTTGCAAAACGGGATCCAGGTTTTTCTGGATTCCGGCTTTCGCCGAAATGACATCTTTTCTTTTTTCAGTTTCGTTGCTTTCTTGTAAAAATCCTATACAATAAAGCGCGGAAGAAGGAGAGGTGGCTGAGTGGTCGAAGGCGCCGCACTCGAAATGCGGTGAGCTCGAAAGGGCTCCGTGAGTTCGAATCTCACCCTCTCCGCAAAACAAGAACAGCCATGCTTGCCGTGGCTGTTTTTGTTTTCGCGAATGCGAGATTCGAACCGCGGAGGGGATCGGGGAACCGCGTTCGGTTCCCCGTGTCGGAGAGTATTGAGAACCGAGGGTTCTCAAAAAATTCTGCGGATGCGGAATTTTGTTCGATTTCTCACCCTCTCCGCTTTAAAATCAAAAAGTTTTTATAGTGAATCTCACCTAGCCCGCGAAACCATGACGTCGTATCCGTCCCTGCCGCCATATTCTTTGATATGGCGGTTGACCGCGCTCGGATCCTTGCCGAGAATGCGGACGATCCCGGCGCCCGCGTATCCGGCCCGCAACATGCGGGCAATGACCGACCAATCCTCCTTTCCAATGCGTGTATATGACATACCTCGGAGTATGGGGCATCAAAATGCCTGTGCAATGAGCCTGCAAACCTCTGTGCAATGAGCGTGAGAATTCACCCAAAACTGTTTGACGTAATTGTATATCTATGCTACAACGCAGGCAGTAGTCTTGATAATTAAATTATTCTCTCACTAAAAAATACAAGGAGGTCCCTAATGAAAGGACTGAAAGTGTTCGTTGCATGTTTTTTGGGAGCCCTGATCGGTTCCCTAGTTGCAAACCAACTTATTCATAGTTGGTTAATCGGAATGATGGCCGGGGGTCTTGTAGGGTATTTGTCCTACAACGTAAAAGAAATGGTCAGGGCGGTACGGACATCATGGGATAATGTGGTTTCATGGAGACCCCATAAACCAAATCCGCTAAAGTACAAACTACTTTTTTTGAGTCTCGCTTCTGGGATTGTCATGGGCTTTTATGCCGGGATATTTATCTTTGCCATATGCCTAACTAAAGATGACCATCTTGCTCCCGTAAAAATCTTTATTGGAGCAGAGATACTCATGTTTCTTGTTGGGTTACTGTCGGGATGCGGCCTTTTTGTGAACGATATACGATATATCAAGGATTCCAAGGCTTCTTATGAAGATAAGATCACCGAGGCAAAGAAATTTATTGCGTACGGAAATCCGCTTGCTTTTATCTTCTACTGGCCCGCGAAAAAGTCATTCGAGACATTCAAGAAAATACCGGCGGGTGTCAAAAAGACCAGGTTGTTTCTGAAAGATGTTTTTTTTGTCATTCATTCCGATATCCGATTACTATGCGGCGTTGACGCTGCCATAGGAACTTATGTCGGATACCTATCCGGCAATGCACTAATAGGGGCCTTTGCCGGTGGAATCCTGGGAGTTTTAAATTACTATCTGATATCAATAAAACTCCTGAAATTAGTGCCAGAGAAATAACAAAAAGTAATAGGCGACTCCTTAGAGAGATCGCCTATTTATTTTTTCGAAGAATTTGAATATGGGAGCACCCAAGAAAGGATGTTTCCACAGAAAATCGCATCGACAATGCTTATCCGAAAACAATATCAGCGACATCGCGGCGCACCTCGTTGATGGCGTGATTATCCGCCGGACGTTTCGGATAGGTACGATTGGAAAACAGAGCGAATCCCAGTTTACGTTCAGGGTCGACAACCATAACACATCCAGTGAAACCCGTTTTTCCTAACATGTGCTCGTGGGCACATCGGCCCATGAAGCTCGGTTTATTTAGTTCCCATCCCAGGCCAACACTGCCAATGGCTGGATCAACTTGATTGGTAAACATTTGCTTTATGATTTCCGGAGAAAAATATCGTTTCCCGCGATGAACGCCGTCGTTCAGTAACATTTCTTGAAAGGTCAGCATGTCGGGAACTGTTGAAAACAATCCCGCAATCGCGGTCGGATTATTTCTCATAAGAACGGATGCACTTTCATCATGTACTTCCGCATGAACAACTTTCTTCCGCCACGCAGAATCGATTTCGGTCGGTGCAATTTCTGATTTATTGAACCTATCCGGATGAAAGGTCGTCCTCCTCATGCCAAGCGGTTCAAAAAAGTATTTGTCCGCAAGCGTATCCAAATGCGCGCCGGTAATCTTTTGTATGACTAAACCGATCAATAAAGCTGTCGGATTTCCATATACATAGCTCGTTCCGGGCGGAACCCTGAGCGGAGCGGATATGATTCTTTCGACGATCTCTTCCGGACTTTTGTCCTTCATCGTCGACATTGAAGGCACGTCCAGAAAATCAACCGTGTATGTCAATAAGTGTTTTATTAAAACATCTTCCTTCCATTTTTGATTTGCGAATTCCGGAATATAATCCGCAAGCCGGTCATCTAGCTTCAGCTTCCCTTCATCAATAAGCGCAAGAAGGACCGAGGAGCCGGGAACCGATTTTGTGATTGAGGCAACGTCATAAATCGTGTCTTCCCGAACGATAGGAGAATCATCTTCATAGGTAAGTTTTCCCACTGGGAAAATATTTCTCTCGCCGGTTCGGGAAACAACACCCACCACGCAACCAGGAAATACTTTTTCATCGATCCCCTGCGCTGCTCTTTTTTCAATAGCATCTTTTATATTCATAGCATCGAACGTCACTCTATCAGCGTAGCAAATTCTACTTTAACCGTTTCGCCCGTCTTTTTGCTGGGCACCATAAGATAGTGCTGAATTGCGTAAAGATCATAAATCTCCTTCGTCAGACGGACATCGTTCAGGCAATATTTTTTAAGCTCGTCCATTTTCCCCTCTTTGTATAACTGAATCGCTTCGGCGCCGTGCTGTTCTTTCTTTTCTCCAAGATTCGCTTCGGCGAGCCGGCTCAAGCTGATCCGCTCGCCGGTTGCGAGCTCAATCTCCTCAAGAAGATCAATGCGTTCTTTTTTCCAGAGATTTTCGATCGGCAACCGCAAACGCTGGAAATAATGATTGAGCACCGGAATGTCGTAGCGATTACTACTGAAGCCAACAAGCCGTTCCGCGCGGCCAAACAGATCCGCGGCAGCCGGCATTTCATGTTCTTCAAAGGAGAAGTAGTTGTCTTCGGCATAGGAATATGCGCACACGACAGAAATCTTCAGCGCATTAAAATTGTCCCGACCCACATTCGGGTCGGTGAAGAAATTCTGGGTTTCGATATCAAAAACGAGAGTATCCATAGTTAAAAGAATCTTGATTCAAGATTCCTGAATCAAAATCCTATTTTATACATGCCTATCAGCTACGTTCGACGCGGCATAACTTTCGGGCTTGGTTTTTACCTCGAAATTGTTTGCACGAACCATGCCAACGACTTCCTGAATGAGCGCTTTCGTCGGTCCATGTTCGCCGATATCGGCGTGAATCTCGAACTCAAAATCAGGAAGTTTGAATTTCTTGAGTTCCAGAAGGACATCCTTCGCAACGTCCACCGAAATCAACGCCTCGCGGATAATACGGTCGCGGAGCGTATGGAATGTGCCGAGCTCAAAGCGGCGATAAAAGTATCGACCGCCATTGCCAATCCGATGAACCACAATCGCCGTCACAAAATCGGCGTTCTTATTACTCAACAACTCCGAATCGGTTCCGATGGTTAGCCGATAACGATGTGACGGATCCTGCGCCATAAAGGAAACCACTTCCCCGATCACGGATGTAAGGGAAAGCATATTCCCTGTCGTATCGTTGAAAAACGCCGGAATAACGCCGATTTTCTGGTTTTGTTCACCATTTTTTGTCAATCTTTTTTTCATGATCTTTTAATCCATCTCGGGTCTTATCACACGCCCATACGGCCTCTATTCCCACATTCTTAAGAACGTGAGATATAGAGCTAAGTCCTCGACTTGCGAAGCTTTGCTCATCCAATGATAAGCATAAGTCGAGCCGCCGGAGGATGTCAAAAAAAGGAAACTTGGCTACGATAGCCATGCGTGTTTTCAATCGAACAGGCACATGAAAGTCCGCGAATGATGCATCGTGCTATTTTTCTCTCTGGACATTCAATTTCCCATTTTCATAGGATATCCCTACGTTGCCGTTTTGATCGGTACGAAAAACTTCCGCGTGCGTGGATGATGCGATACGCGCCAAGGTTGCCGCACCGGGCTGGCCATACGTATTCTTTGCACCAACTTCAATCACCGCAACCGACGGATCCACGGCGCGGAGAAACGCGTCACCAGACGAATATTTTGATCCATGATGCGGCACCTTCAAGACATCTGCGCGAAGATCTTTTACGTTGGCGACGAGCCAGTCCTCGACGTTGAAGCCGATATCCGCCGTGAAGAGCGCGCGGAAGTCGCCTGTCCGTATCATCTCGACGAGGCCGGTATCGTTCAATTCCGCGCTTTGGGCAAATTCACGGTCGGGAGACAAAATATCAACCTCGTCTTCCCCATAGTGTACGCTGTCCCCTGCCGCAAGTGTAATGAACGGAATATGCTTCGCCACGATCTTATTTTTCAGATCGGTCCATGCCGCAACGTCTGAATCGTCGCGTCCGTTATAGAGAAATGCTCCGACATCGTAGTGATCGAGGATGAAATTATAACCATTAAAATGATCAAGTTGTGGGTGCGTGATAAGGGCAAGATCAATATATCGTTTTCCCAGCAATGCCTTTTCTAAACTACCGAGCACCGCATCCGTCGGGCCGGCGTCCGTCATCATCGTGATGCCCCCGGGAAAAACTACGAGTTCGCTGTCGCCCTGGCCGACATCGAGAAAATATGCTCGTGCTGCGGCAATCGGCCGTCCGGCTATGATCGAAAACCAGCAAAGAACGTCAAGTGTACAGAACGCAACGACGGCGACCGTAAACCACGTCTCCGATTTTTTGTTCTGCATAGTTATGGTGCTGTTGTTTTTTTATGGGATCCCGCGCGCATCCCTGAGTGAAGTTTTGCCGGTGTGCGATAGATATGCGCAAAAAGAACGAGAACAGCATAATAGACTAAAAATGACGGTGTGTTAGAAAACGAAAAAGGCAAGGGAAGCGGGTGAATCGCGAAAAATCCAATCACCCAGGATGTATAGCCCAGCACCACGCCCGCCATGCGGGCGACAAAAAATCCGAGGTACGGCGAAAGAAAACCTGCCGCTGCGAGCGCAGTTCCTGCGATCATGCCGAGCGGGATCGCGGGCGCGATCAGAACGTTCGCGAAAACCGCCGTCATCGAGAACGATCCAAACATCGCGCTCACGAGCGGAATAATCGGCAGAAGCGACGCCAAGCTCAGAACAACGGCATCTCTCCACGCCAACATCCCCTTTCCTTCCCCGAGCCGCAGAAACTTTCGAATCGGTTTAGCAAGGAGCGCCATGCCGGCGACGCTCGCAAAGGAAAACAAAAATCCAGCCTGCACGATGGCCATCGGATCAAACAAAGCAATGCCCACGGCAGTGAGCGCGAGCGTATTTCGCTTGGAAAAAATCCGCCCCGTTTCTTTGGCAAATATCAGCGCGCACGCCATCACGCCGCCGCGGAGCGCGGAAATACTGCCGCCCGACATCAGCAGAAAAAATACGGTTACAAAAATCTCAATGCCGAATCTGATGCGACGCGCAATAAAACCCGCCAAAACCGCCTCAAGAGCCATGACGATCATTGCCATTTTATAGCCGTACATTGAGGTAACGTAAAGCGTTTCCGAGACGGTCATTTCGTTCTTCAATTCCCCGCTCATGCCGGTTGTTCCGCCGAGCGTCAGGCTACCAAGGAGCGCCGCGGCGTCCTGCGATAAGAACGCGTCGAATTTTTCGTTGACCGCCACTTTGAAATGCAGTAATTCCTCTGTTAACCAAAAACCGTTGTTGCGGGAAATAATCGTGATATTTTTAGGGAATACTGCCGATGTTTCGCCCGCATCGCGGGGCGGTTCAACCGTTCCCGAAATATTCACGAGATCGCCATACTGAACGTTGCTGTCAGGCGATGCGAATACGGAAATATTTCCGGAAAACGGCGGCTGGAGCTTCGCGGAAAACGAAAGATATTTTTCCGAAGCAATAGGTTCGTCGTCAACCGTTGCCTGAAAAGAAGATTTTCCATCCGGCAACCGTGTGCCAGCCGCGCGCCAATTCAGGAAAAAATGAAAATAATAAATTCCTGCAAAGGATGCGAGAAGCATGATCGCCGCGAAGACCGCAGCCATTCGTGCCGCTAGTGATGCGCCATATTTCAATATCGGGAAAATTAAAATAACACCGACGGAGAATGCCGCAAAATTCCATCCAAGGTCCGCGGCGAAAATTCCCGCGAGAAAACCGAGCGCTGCCGCGAAAGCTACATCCCCTATAAAAAAATCTGCCATGCCGCTCAGCATGACAGACGATAGATTAAATTTAAGTTAAAAGTATCAGTCGAGGAATAACTGATACCGCTTGTTAAAATCCTTAAGGATACCGATAACTTTATCAGGAGAGAGACCTCCTGCGATATCGTCCTTACGAAGTTCCCGAAAAAGCATAAAAGCTTCTTTCATAGGAATTCGTTTTGCGACAACCCCTTCCCTGATCTCTCTAAGCAGATCAAGGAGTTGGTTTAGCCCCGCACTGGAGCCGTCTGATAATTCCATGATTCTGCCTCATATTTTTGAAAAAATACTACTGCCTACAGTATAATGAAATATAACTATTTATCAAGCGATAACCGCATATAAACGTCAACCCAGAATTTCAATCGACCGCTTGATCGCGACGAACCCATAGGCCCACAGGAACGGTAACCAGAGCGGCATCAGCCCCAAGAGGCTCTTCCGATCAAAGGTCTCCACCTTGGTGGATACGAAAATAGCCTCAGAGATGATCATGATGATAAATCCGAAACCCAGAATCAGCAGATCGTTACGTTTCCGCTGCACCATGAATGCGGCGATGATGATAAGAATATCTATCAACGTCAGTGCATAATCATTCACGACGACCGGTATAAAACCGATCATGACGAGCACCGGAAGCGCGTTCAGAAAAATGAGGCAGGTTTTCTTCATGCGTTTTACGATATGTTAAAACTCTGAGAAAATATCACGAAGTGGCCTTGTCAGAGGAAGCTCGCTCGTCAAGCGCCGCTCCTTTTCCGCGAAGATAATCCCTGACAGCAGTGAGAGAGGCGAGCGATTCAAATGCCCCCACGGCATCCGCGATATGTCCCCTCGCACCCTCCTTGGCGCTATTCTTTGCGAATGCAAATGCCTTGTTGATAAGATCGGGATTCACCAGAAGAGCAGTGGTCTTGTCTTCCTGTTCGGGAGCTAACGACACCTTCAGAGAATGAAGGGCTGACAAGGTCTCGAACGCGCTCGCGGCGTGTTTTGAATCTCCTTCAATGCCTCGTGCAGCCTCGCTTCTCGCATAAGCAAGCGCGTGATCAACCAAAACGGAATTTTCAAAAAAGGATTTTATCTTTTCTTCTTCTGCTGGAGTACATTGAACATTCAGGGAACGGAACGCAGAGAGCGTCCAGAGCGTTTTTGCGGCGCTCAGACCCTCTTTCTTTGCGCTCGTTTTTACGTACGTGAATGCGTGTTCAATGAGAGCCCGGTTTTCGAGAAAGGCATTCATCTTGTTTTCTTCTTCCGTGGTCAACGGAAGATCCAAGGAATGAAGAGCGGAAAGGGCGCAGAATGCATCAGTCGCGCTCCACGTACTCCCTCCCGCACCGCTCTCAGCGGCCGTCCTCGCATACGCGAGGACCCTATCGATCAGCACCCTGCTCTTAAGAAATTCTTTGCACGGCTCAAGCTCTGTATCATAGAGATCGGCCCAGATAGTCTCCGCCGAACGCTGTTCCTCCTCCGATTCAGGAATGTAATCATTTTCCTGTTCTCTTGGGTCGGAGCCCACCCTTTCCGGAGTCGCTGAGAATTGTTCCTTTTCAAAATCCATTATAAAAATAATTTCCTCAAATATCTATATGAGCATCATAGCAAAATGACAGGTAAAAGGCGACTCAAGCCAAAGATCCTACACGGGGCGGACGATATTTACAGGATTTTGATGGCAAATAGAAACCGACTACTTCGGAAATTCGACATTGTTAAATTAAAGTAGTATTCTTTTTAACAGAATAAAAAGGAGAATTTCCAAATGAAAGAAGAAGTCAAAGAATTCTTTCGAGAAGCAATCGACCCAAAAATATTTGAAGAGCTTTTCCTTTTCGCAAAGGACGAGCTCTTATCTAGTATTGAGGGCTGGTGTATCGTCCTAGGCTCCATTGCGGGCGGAATCTTGACGATAATAATAGTGATTGCATGTGCTCCGCATCACTAGACCAGAAATTTAATGCTTCTAAGCGGGACCATCACCACGATGGTCCATTTTATTATCTCAAATGCTTTCCTGGCACGGGGGTGTATGCAACGATGTCCGAACGATTCTGATATTGGCAAGATTCAAATTAGCTCTAGCTTGGTTTTGATTCTGCTTTTCGCCATTCAGCGATTTTTTTGTGGTCGCCGGACAGGAGAACTTTAGGAACAAGCCAGGCCTTTTTATGTCTGGGTTCCGGCTGGAGTTTACCCCGTGCCCGGACACGAGGCCGGAACGACAAGGGAGAACGAGACGAGGATGATGGATGAAAAACTTCGGGGCGGGTGTAGGTCGGAAACGAACCGTTCACTTCTTCGAGCGATTCTTCCTTTCCTAAAAATCCAGGCAGAAATCGGCTGACGGATTCCATGAGCACCAACGCCGGCAATTCGCCGCCGGAGAGAATGTAATCCCCGATCGAAATTTCCTCGTCGGCCACGTATTTTGCCACGCGTTCATCGACGCCTTCATAACGGCCGCAGATCAGAATAAGATCGTTATATTTCGCTAATCGTTTCGCTTCTTTCGCATTTAATTTCTTCCCGCGCGTCGAAAATAGAATCACTCGCACCCTCCCTTGCTTCTTTTTTCTTGCTTCTTTTTTCTTAATGAACCTCACGGCGTCAAACACCGGTTTGATCTGCAACACCATTCCCGGCCCGCCGCCGAACGGACGATCATCTACCTTACGACGCTTGTCGTTCGTAAAATCACGGAGGTTATACGTACGCACCGCAACGATCTTATTCTTTTCCGCACGCTTAAAAAGCGATTCTCGGAGATACGAATCGAACATTTCGGGAAAGATCGTAACAATATGAAACCGCATAGATTATTTCTCTCCGCCGTCCGCGTCCTTCTTTTTCAGCGATTCCGTGATGGCCCGCCTCAATGATTCAATGTCGACATTCGGATGTAAGACTTTCTTCTGAACCTGCATCTCGGGACGGGATTCGAGTTCCGAGACTTCTTCTGGAATGGTTTCTTTTTTTACCTGCGGGACCATCGTCGGCGCCGGTGCTTGCACCGGGGACACGGGCCGGACGAACGTTCGCCGTTCGACGTCTCTCACGTTGCGCACGCCGGGAACGAATGGTTTCGCCTGGGCGTTGGGAACCAGCACCTCCGAGAGACGCCTTTCTTTCCGCTGTTCCACTTTTGCCGCCACCGCGTCGCCTGGGCCGGAACGCCACTCGCCCGTAATGCGCGATTCAACGACGTTCTTCGGTGTTCCGTAGTGCTCGCGGGAATTCTTGATGATCACGTCGCGGTACGATTCGAGGGGCATGCCCTGGGGCGGCAAGGTCTCTGCCGAAAACGGCCGCGACGCGACGCCGTCGATCATCAGTTTGATATACACGTTCGCCTTCGCAAGATTCACGAGATCGTTCTGTAAAAATTCCGGCATAAATTCTTTTTCCAAAAATTCCGCGTCCGCCGCACCTACGCGAAACGAAATGATCGTCCCCACGTTGCCGAACACGGCGTCGCGGACCGACGTGCTGTCACCCGTGACGAGCTGACCGATGTACTGGTGCGCAAGAACCAGGCTCAGGCGGTATTTGCGGGCTTCGGAGAGAATGTTGGCGAAAGATTCCGTCGCGAAATTCTGGAATTCATCGACGTACAGGAAAAAATCGCGGCGTTTTACTTCGGATGTATCGACGCGCGACATGGCGGCAAGCTGCATCCGCGTGATGATCATGGCACCCAGAAGCGCGGAGTTATCTTCGCCGATCTTCCCCTTCGATAAGTTGCAGATGAAAATCTTTCCCGAGTCCATGATATCCCGCATATTCAAAGACGAGCGCGGCTGGCCAAGAATATTCCTCACGAGCGGATTCGAAACGAACTGTCCTACCTTATTCTGGATCGCGGCGAGGGCTTCGGTCTCGAACCGCTGGCTGTATTTCGAAAACTCGTCTTCCCAAAAAGCTTTGATGACGGGGTCCTTCAGATTGCTCACGATCTGCTTCCGATAATCCTGGTTCGAGAACATGCGGAGAATGCCGAGGAGCGTCGCGCCGGGATATTCAAGAAGCGCAAGCAGGGTGTTGTTCAAAATGTACTGCATGCGCGCCGACCAGGCATCGGCCCAGATCTTTTTGAACACACCCATGAGCCCCGATGCCACGAGGTGCCGGTACTCCGTGCCCACCTGTTCCATTGGATTGAATGCGATCGGATATTCCATATCGGACGGATCGAAGTAGATCACATCATCAAGCCGCTCTTCCGGCACGAAGTCGAGCATCTTTTCGGCGAACTCGCCGTGCGGATCGACGATCGCGACGCCCTTGCCAGACCGCATATCGGCAATCGTCATATTCTCAAGGAGCGTCGTCTTGCCGACGCCGGTTTTTCCGACGATATAGATATGCCGTCGCCGATCGTCGAGCTTGATGCCGAATTTCTTTTGCTGGTTACGAAAATTATAGAAACCGAGCGGTGTAAGGTCCTGCGTGTCGTCCATGAGAATAATGATAGCATTCTGTCACTCCGTTGAAAAACGGCCTACCGCCGGGCAGGCAAGAACCCAGGATTTTTTGGATCCCGTGTCGTAGCACGAAATGAGCATTATTCTTCGATGGTCGGAATTCCCGCCGGCGGGCTGCCCTTGCGCGACGAGATCTTTTCGAGTTCAGTTGTAGAAACCGTTGCAATCGGGAAGTGATAAATGGTCGCCAGTTCTTCAATGTTAAGTATGGCTTTTTTCGCACTCGGAACGATATGGCGATACTCCTCGTAAAAGATCCGCTTCCGCCAACGAATGCGGGTTTGCTTGAACATGCCACGCACGGCGTACGACGCCGTCGTCTTTTCGCCGTTCGGCTTCAGCGAGTTCAGGTTCTGTGTATTGAACTGGCGGACAAACCCGTGAAGCGCCGACATCATGCCTGGATCAGGATTCCCCTGCTTCGTGAGAAACGCGAAGCGGGGCGTTGTCTCGAATGCGATCTTCGATATTTTCTCCTGGATCGCCTCTGTCATGTCTTTCTCTCCCGGTGTAAGGATGAAACGCATCATTTTCGGCACTTCGTCTTTTTTCTTCACCTCCATATTGGGATGCTCGAAGGGAGCTTTAATCACCTCACCGAGCGTAACGCCGAGGCCAAAAAATTCCGCGAGGATGCCCTTCTTCTTCTCCTTCGACTCGACGCCGAGCATCTGGTTGATTTTCTTTTCCCCTTCCTTCTTGAATTCCTCGCCGGTCGGCCGGATGACGAGCTGATACCAGACTTGTTCGTCATTCGTCAGTTTCGACATGATCTCCATGATCGGGGCAATGGTATCGAGGCGGCGTTCCTCGGTCGGATCTTCGAAGGAAAGATAGGTCCTGATGGGAAGATAGTTCTCGTGGCGCAGCATCTCTTCAAAACCGGAGATGTCAATCTCGGCATTCGGCAGGATCTCCGGAAAATCCTCAAGGTAATCCTCCACCTCCACGACCTCGGCTTCGGGATACTGGCCATAGATCGCGGATTCCATCATGTGCTGAAATTCCTTGGGAAGGCGGAGATAAAAATGGCTCTCGCCGGCATGGCCGACCAGCTCGAATGACATCCAGAATTCCTCTTTTCCCTTCCAATATTTATCGAACGGTATAATGCCGTAAGAATACGGCGCATGCGCGGCCGCGAAGATCTGCTCCATGGCCTTCGGCGTCTTGAGAACGTTTTTCGGAATCTTGATCTCAAGCAATTTCCATGAAATCCCCTTCACAAAACGTACATGAAGGTAGAACCTCCAAAAATCCCAGAAAATAAAAAACGCGATGAGCGGCAGAACAATCCACCACACCTCGCTCCATACGACGAAGACGCTATTCATAATTCCCTGAATGATGCCTTGAAGCGCCGCGAACATGAGATTATTGTAACACGGATCACACCCGTTCGGAGTCGAACTCCGAACAAAGCCGCCCGAGATCTCCGGAGTTCGACTCCGAACCTATGCTTCCCGCACGCGATACCTGCCGTCCGGCAGATGTTCAAACAGAGTCTTGTTTTGGAGATTGATGACTACCGTATTCGGCTTAAAGAAACGCTGTTTGGTCACGTGCATGACGACGTCCTTCGCAAGCATCGGTCCCTTCTCCTTGAGTACTTTAGCGATCACTTCGCGCGCGATTCCTGGCTCGTAGCCATGCTCGCGAAGGCCGTACATGCCGCGGCCAACCAAAACGAACCGATCATCCTTAATGAGCTCGTTATGAACTGTCGGACCTAGTGCTTTCCGGCTGTCATCGAATTTCACTTCATTGATGCGCCGGGCGATACTCTCGAAATGGAGCGGATCGCCGTTCTTTTTGAGAACGAGGTAAATCTTGTCGCGAACGGTCTTCGGGCTGATCTCCGGCCAATCCGAAAGTCCCGCATCGCCATAGGGATTTTTCCCGAGACGCTTCGTGAGGCCAAGATAATTTTCCGCGACGGCGGATGGAACGGCGTTCTCCTTTACGAAGCTCGCGAGCTCCGCTTGATACGATCCCGAGAAGACCTGCCCACGGCGGGAACGAAGCATTCCGGTCCACTTTTCCGTGAAAGATTTTGCAGCTTTCCAGTCTTTGTTATCGCTCACGTAGAGCGGCACGAAATCATCGTCATCGCGGCGCGCCGAAAAAGTTCCCGACGCCTCGGCCAGAAAATCGAGCTGGGCGACACCCATCCCCTTGACGAGCGTTGCAGCATACGTTGCGACATCGGCCTTGCCGGCAACTCCCCCCTTCCCCGCAATATAATTCCTGATTTTCGCAAGCGTGGCAACGGTCTCATCATGCTTCAGAACATTCTTCGCTACCGTAGCCATCGCTCCTTTTTCGATCTGCCGCACGCGTTCCCGTGTGATATGAAGCCGGTCGCCGATTGCCGCAAGCGTCGCGCCTTCTTTTTTTCCTTCAAGCCCAAAACGAGCCGTAACGACATCCTTCTGTCGAGGGCTTAATTCTGCCAGTGCATTCGCAATAATCTTGGGAAGTGTTGCCATTGATTAAGATGATTTATTTTTATGCATATATTGTACACTATACCAAAAAATAACGCAAGGGCTCCGGTTTTCCCGTTTTCCAGAAGATGGAGACGCAAAAAGGACGTCCATCCTACGGGGCTTCAACTCACGGTCCCGCAGGACGGACATCCTTTTTGCCAGAGATAATAATCTTTCAGAAAAGAAACCCTCCGCTTATTAAAAGAGATGTCTCACCTCCGCTCAGATTGTCCAAGATGAAACCTTCCGCTTATGAAAAGAATAATGCGGCGGACGTGTGTCGGCTGGAACCAATTCAAAGGAGATCTCAAGAAATCTGAGGAAGCTATAAAGGAATGTAAAACGGTGTAAACGATCAGTCTTATGAGGTCTCGCGTCCACCACTGACTCTCAAGGGAGTCTGACTTTACAACCGCACATAAGTATCTCGACGAAGATTCGAATCGAGGATGCCATAACATGAAAACGAGCAGTGCGCTGATCCGATCAAGGCGCCAAAACTCCGGGCATCCCGCACGGGGATGCATGCAGCGATGTTGATGCGATGCCAAAAAGCTCAACTCTCCGAGGAGCTTTTTAACAGTTGAAGTGTTGACCCTGAATAGAAATGGTCCATCTTGAGGGACAACGGCGTCGAAGAGATCGAATGCCTCAGTTCGACCATGCGTCCTTTGTACTCGGTAAAAGATTTTTCCCGTTCTTCTTCCGGTAATTTGATCATGCGTGCGGCACTAATATGGAGGATATTGTCCATCGCAAGGGGTTTCAGTTTTTGCTCCGCATAATATTTCGTAAGGAACTCTCGAATTTCAAGAATGCTATAAGGAATCTCAACCGAATTGAGAATTATATTTCCCCTGTCCATAAGGAGATATTTGTAGGGAACTTCGAG
The DNA here is from genome assembly GCA_964442965.1 of uncultured Candidatus Saccharibacteria bacterium. Lineage (GTDB taxonomy): Bacteria > Patescibacteriota > Minisyncoccia > UBA6257 > 2-01-FULL-56-20 > CAJAQL01. Next base: position 49,606 of record CAYUBE010000001.1, on the reverse strand, counting down.
ACCATTGAGGGCATTGAGTCGCTCCTGAAAAGAAATGTTATCTTTTAAATCAGAAAATAATGTTTGGCGCTCCGCTTCATCGGCACCCTGATAAAGCCCCTCTAGCATAGTGCTGTGAAGAGGGAAATCTTCGCCTGCAACAATAAAATCAATGCCTAACTGTGCCGCGATATCTTTAACGGGTCGCACCACGCGCTCGGCAAATTCTTTTTCTGAATCAGAAGTGAATCGCGCCGAAACATTGAAACGTTTTTTGAGATTTTCAGGAAAGCCCTCAAATTTCTGTATTTCCCCCTCACTCAATGCCTTTCGGCCAGCGAGGTCTATTTCTGCATATTTCCTACCGATAGGACCGCCGAACCCTTCCATTTTCATATTCAAAGGATATCACGTCAAAAAGATAAAACAACCACTCGCGAGCATGTATTCACCTGATTCGAAGCCAAGGATTTGAAACCACAAAATTAGGTTGTGTATTCGAGCTGATTCAGGATTTTAGCAGTCAAAATCCCGTACAGTGCACAGTGCACTATGCGTGTGTCATTTGGAACCAATTCAAAGAAGATTTAAGAAAATTGGAGGAAGCCATAAGGGAATACTAAGCAGAAGATCAATGGAAAGGAGCTGCGTCAATGACCACGCATTTCTAGTCTGTGACGAAATCGATCATCAAGGGAAAATACTACCTCAAAATCTGATCGGCTTCCGCAACGATCTTTCTTTTAACGTCCTCCCATATAACAGGCTCGAGCATAATCGGCATCGGCTCATCCTCCGCATTTTCAAAATATGACAAACTCTTGAGGATATGGAGCCGATTGAACTTTATACCAGCATACTTCTTTTCAAATATTTCTAAGAGCTCCGGCAAGGAATATTTTTTGAGCAGGAAATAAATATCGATGAAATCCTTCTTGCTGCCCCGTGAGGATACCGCGTCGAGCTTCATGGCGGCGATATCGCGCTCATCAGCAAGCTCCACACCCTCAAAGGCAACTAACGGGAAAAGTAATGGATACGCATACCGTAAAAAACTGATGCGCACGTCATCCAGGAGGCCGTGCATCGTCCCCTCTTCTTCTCCGGTCAACTCAAAACGCCCCACCGCGGAAAGCGTCTCCCGGAGAGCCGTGCGCGGAAAATCTTTTGCCGAAAACCAATCCAAGTCTATGGACAACCGATGGCCCAACTGGATCGCGAGCGCCGTGCCACCCGCAAGATAAAAATCGTCCTTGACGTGACCGGCTATCTTTGCGAGAACGCGCTCGGTTGATTCGTTGATTGCTTCTCGATGCATGTTGATGGATCAATAGTGAAAAACCGACACCAAAAAGAAAACGATTTCTTGTCCAATTGCGTGCTCTTCTGCAGAACCTCTTCGACCTTATCACGGCCGTAGAATTGCATGGCCCATGCAAAGTCATCCGTATCGCCGAAATTCAAGATACGCGTAATGATAAAATTCTTTTCTTTCTCGGGATTCAAAGCTTGAACATCCCAGAATAACGATTTTTTCTCCAAGGTTTCCATGTCTCATTATACCATACTTTGGGCCAGATTGCTTTATGATGTACTCAAAATACAAGGCTGATTATGGAGCGAGCCCGACTCGGGATAGTAAATTTCCAAAATTGGAGGAAGCCATAAGGGAATGCAAGCGAGAGAGAAGCGTATATGAAATAAAACCAAAAAAACAGTGCCCTCAATAAATCGAAGGCACTTTTTCATTACGGAACCTTTTCCTGACCGGCTAGGCCCGTACTTCCTGCCTTGGTTATAAAAAATTTGGGCTCCGCAGAATTTGCGAAGCCCAGTTTTATGAATCCTATATCTTACAGAACCGATAGTTCTTTATTCGGTTTGAATTCGGAGCGGCTTTTAGGATCGCTACTCCACACCTTCACAACCGTTTTTATAACATTCCTGAGTTGAGGAAGGGTGCCTCCCATTCCTAACACATAGAGATTTGATGATCCTGGACGGAGCTGAAAACTGATCCAACAGTTTTTGTCTTCAAGCACAACCCGATCGTACCCGCACATTTCAGCACAGAGGACTTCTACATTACCGAACCTACCTGAGGCTCCACGAACATTCCCTTGGTCCAGAATTTCTTTCATTCCATTCTGATAAACATCATCTTGGAACAACCGACATAACTCAGTAAGTCTACTTTCTAATATGAGAATATCAATGTTTCTCTCAAGCGCTGCTCTTATAATCAGCTTTTCATCGAGATAAAGATGTTCAGCGAAATTAGAGTCTTGCTTAAGTTTATCAAACCCCCCTTCTGGTTTCTGGTAAATGGTTATATCTACCAAACGATCCTTGAATTCTCCGAATCTATAAGGAGGGGCAGAATCATCTTTGGAATCCTTATGCCAGCATTGTATCTTGATCCATACAAGGTATTTTGTCTCATCAAACAGTGGTTCTTCAAAATGGCTTTGATATCTGGACTTCCAAAAGACATGGTAGCCATATACCTCACCTTTTTGATTCCGCCGGTCATGTTCGTTTCTCGGCCAATCGAGACGGTTCAGGATTTTACCGTTTGCGTCAACAGCGAAGAGATATTCTCCCTGTTTCATTACCTGCCCTTTACGTTTCCCGTCAAGAAAGAAGATACAACTATTTTCCCTGAGTCCAACATTTTCGGCTCTTCGGAACATTAAGGTGCCGTCTGCTGTTTCGACGTGGATAGAAAGATCGTCGATGGCGCAATCATCATCGTCATTGCCGTGAAGCGGTTCCATCGTAAGATGAAACATCGAGTACAAAAAGGGGTACTGAGCAAGCAATTTGCTGTTTTTGTCTGAAGTAACTTTCATCTAAAATCTCCTACTACATTCCGTAGCTTTAAATTTTCAAAGAACTAACATTCCGCTAGTTGAGCACTTTGCTCGATTCCGTTTTAACATAGAAAATAGAATTCGTCGATATATTCGGGTAATGTGCATACCTACAACGGATTCCGTAAGATCTCTGACAAAAAATCCGCATCATGCGGATTTTCATTTCTTTGCGATTTTACCCTGCTGTTGCCCCCTTTTCGTCTCCATTTCTTTTTGCAGGCGTTCACTCCGCTCAGTGCTCCACTGCTCGAAAATAATTTCTGCAAGGAGACGAGGTGCTATTTTATTAATCTTTTGGAGATTAAGTGAGGTTACCAAACTTGGTAACAGGTCGACTGTGCGGGATTGGAACTTTTAGATCGTCCGCTAGATTTCGATCTTCGAGAAGAGATAGGCACCAATGCCAAGTATGACGAGCGTGATCACGCCGAGCACGCCAAAATCGAACCAGAAACCGAATTGGATCGAACCGGGAACGAGTGCGCCGCGAAGTCCGTCGATGCCGTAGGACAAGGGATCAATGCGAGCGATGAGCGTGATAATATTCGGCAAACCCGAGAGAGGAAAAAGCGCGCCCGAGAGAAAAAATGTCGGCATGACGAGAAAGTTCATAATGAGCGGGAATGCTTGCATATCATCCATGACCGAGGCAATCGCGGTACCGATGCCGGTGAACAGCATCGAAATTAAAATCATGAAAACAAACGCGACGCCGATCAGGGCGAAGCTTGGGCGAAATCCAATCGCCCACGCAATAAGAAACACCAGAATGCCCTGCGCCAACGCGACCGTCGCGCCGCCCAAGGTCCGCCCGAGCATGATGGACATCCGCGACACCGGAGCAACCAACGTTTCCTTCAAAAATCCGAATTGCTTGTCCCAGATAATCTCGATGCCCATGAACATCGCTGTAAAGAGAATGCCCATCGCAATCACGCCGGGTGCGAGAAATTGGAGATAATCGCCGCCGCCTGCTTTTTGAAAAATCGGCCCGAAACCGAAACCGAGCGCGACCAAAAACAGCACCGGTTGGCCGATCGAACCGATCATCCGCGCCGTCGAGCGGAAATATCTTTTAAGTTGGCGAAGCCAGAGAATATAGATGGCAGACATGGTAATTCGAAAAATTTCTAATATCTAATTCCTAATTTCCAATGAAATGTCCAATCCTAAAAAAGTTAATTCATTTTTGACATTCGCCATTGTATTAGAAATTAGATATTTTTATCACCGCCTTCCCCAGACCTTTGCATGGGTGCGCATGTGATCCGCTCCGGCCGACTCTTTCCGGATGTCATATCCCGTCAATTTGATGAATGCATCTTCCAGAAGCTCCGTGCCGGTCTGCTTTTTCAGTTCGTTCGGAGTCCCTCGTGCGACGATCTTTCCATGATCCATGATAGCAACGCGCGTCGCAGCCCGATCTGCTTCTTCGATATAATGCGTTGTGAAGAAAACCGTGATCTGCTCCTTTTTATTCAGATCCTCTATATAACTCCATACATGGTTTCGCGTCTGCGGATCGAGGCCTGTCGTCGGCTCGTCGAGGAATAATATTTTCGGATGATGCAAAAGCCCCCGCGCGATCTCAAGCCGCCGCTTCATACCGCCGGAAAACTCCTTCACGTAGTCATTCCGCCTGTCCCAAAGCTCCACAAAATTCATCAATTCCTCGATGCGCGAATCTCGTACGTCCTTCGGTATCTTATAAAGCACCGCATGAAATTCCATGTTTTCAAGGGCGGTAAGCTCGTCATCCAAGCTCGGATCCTGAAACACGATACCGAATGATTTTCGGGCACCGCTCTCGTCGCGCGCCGGATTCTTGCCATCCAGCACAATCTCGCCGGATGTCGGCGTGAGCAGCGTGGTCAACATCTTGATCGTTGTCGTTTTTCCTGCACCGTTCGGCCCAAGAAACGCGAATATCTCCCCCTTGGCAACGTCAAATGAAATATTATCCACCGCCGTCATGCCGTCGAAGGTTTTCGTTAAATTCTTAACTTCAATGATGGATGGCATAGCTATGATACTAACATACGAATATTCCTACTTTTCCTACTTGTTATTCGCTACCCCTTCATGGTAAAGTATCAGATATGAACAAGTCAAGCCATCCGACGGTTCCCAAAAAATTTCTCGGTATAACGACACTTGGAGAAAAGGGGCAGATTGTGATCCCTGCCGAGGCGCGTGCCGCCATGAAGCTCACGAGAGGCGAGAAACTCATCGTCATGGGCAATCATGACAAGATACTCGTCATTATGAAAGCGTCTCGGTTCGAAGCGATGGCGTCCCATCTTACCGAACATCTTGCATCGGTCAGAAAACTGATAAAAAAGAAGTAAAAAAATTAACAAAGATCATGTTCAAAAAAAATTTTGGTTTTCTAAAAACAAAAACGGGTATCGCGCTTGTCGTCATCATAGTTGGAGGCGGCGCCTGGTTTCTGATTGCCCGATCGCATAAAGCAACCTATCAATTCGTCACCGTAAAACGAGGCTCGATCACGGAAACAGTGAGTGTCACCGGAAACGTCACCTCAACCCAGAGCGTTAATCTCGCTTTTGAGAATGGCGGCACCATCGCGGCCGTGCACTATAGTGAAGGCGATCACGTGAACGCCGGCGACGTTATCGCGAGGCTCGACACGCAAGACCTGGCCGCCCAGCTCGCGGAAGCTCAGGCGAATGTAGATGCCGAAACCGCAACACTCCAAAAACTCCAAGTTGGCCCGACGCCGCAGAACATCGCCGTATCACAGACCGCTCTCGCAAGCGCGAGGCAAACTCTCGAAAATTCCTATGCGAGTGTCCCCAACGTGGTCACGAGCGCTTACGCGAATGCGAACGATGCAGTCCGCAATCAATTAAGCTCGTTTTTCGTGAACGCCGAGACAAACAGCCCCCAGCTCACGTTCCCCATCAGCGACTCCCAAATCGCGAACAACATCACCTTCGACCGGATCGAAGCGAGCACCGAGCTCAACGCATGGCAGGGAGAAGATCAGAACATAACGGGCGCAACGCCGTCATCAACGCTTGATACGGCATTACAGGATACGCTTGCTCATCTTGCCGTCATAAAAAATCTTCTCACAACCGCACTGAATGCCATCGTCAACACGACTGATGTAACGCCATCCACGGCAACCACCTACAAAACCGATGTCACGACCGGTCTCGATGAAGTGAACACCTCGATCGGGAACGTCAATGCCCTCATGCAGAGCATCGCCTCGGAAAAGGCTTCGGTAGCACAGGCCCAAGCGGCGCTCAATGTGACCCTTGCCGGTTCGACCCAAGAGGACATTAACGCCCAGGCGGCGCAAGTCGAACAGGCAGAGGCAAGCGTCCAGGATATTCAAGTGAAGATCAACGAAGCGTCGCTCACGGCTCCCATGAGCGGCATTATCACGACGCAAAATGCGAAAGTCGGCGAGATCGCATCGCCGGGCGTTCCGGTCGTTTCGCTGATTGCCGCAAACGAACTTGAAGTTGACGCCGACGTCCCGGAAGTCGATATCGGCAAAGTTTCAATAGGTGACATCGTTTCAATGACTTTCGATGCCTTTCCGAATGAAACATTCACCGGCAAGGTGTTCTACATCGACCCCGCGCAGACGATCATTTCCGGCGTCGTTGATTACGAGGTCAAGGTGGCGTTCGATAAGAGCGATCCTCTTATGAAGAGCGGCCTCACGGCGAACCTCGACATCACGACGCAGACGAAAAATAACGTCCTGATCCTGCCGCAGTATGCGATCCTTCAGAACGACAGTGGCACATTCGTGGAAACCCTCGTGAACGGTGCGGTGGTTCAGAACCCCGTAACCCTCGGCATATCGGACGAGAACGGCAACGTGGAGATCGTCTCCGGCGCAACCGAAGGCGAACAGGCAATTAACATCGGGCTGAAATAACCACGCCCCGACGGGTTCACCCCAAAATGCCATCGGGTTATCCCGTTGAAAAACGGATCCAGAACTCTCAGGAAAACGAGTAACATAAAACCTGGATTCCGGCTTTCGCCGGAATGACAAAATTCATTTCATGATCGACGTCAAAGACCTCAAGAAAGATTATATCGACGACGGCACGGTGACCTCCGCGCTCGGAGGCATTTCCTTTTCGATAAATCAAGGCGATTTCGTCTCGATCATCGGCCCGTCCGGTTCAGGAAAATCGACCCTGCTTCAAATCCTCAGTTTTCTCGACCGGCCGACCGGCGGGCGCTACGCCTTCTTCGGAAAAAGCATCGACGACATGTCCGACCAGGAGCTGGCTCACGTGCGCAACAAGGATATGGGATTTGTGTTTCAAGCGTTCAATCTTCTCTCACGGCTTTCGGTTTATGAGAACGTCGAGATTCCCCTGCTCTATGCGCTCGACCTGCCTGTTACGGCAAGGAAAGAAATGGTTGAAGACGCCGTGCGCTCGGTCGGCCTCGAAGAAAAACTATGGAGCGAGGCAGGCCGGCTCTCCGGCGGCCAGAAACAACGCGTCGCGATCGCCCGCGCGCTCGTGAACAAGCCCAACGTCATCTTCGCCGATGAACCGACCGGCAACCTCGACTCAAAATCCGGTGCGCAGGTCATGGGCATCCTCGACGATCTGAACAAAAAGGGCCACACGGTCATACTCGTGACGCATGAGACCTATACCGCGGAATTCGCCGATCGCATCATTCGCATCAGGGACGGTCTCATCGAAAGCGATACACCAGTCGCAAAACCAAGAAGGTCGAAAGATGAATTCTTCAAATGACCGCGCTTAGCGCGGTCATCCTGAGTCCCGCAATGGCGGAACGAAGGATCCTCTCTTTAAAAAAAGATTCCTCGCACAGCTCGGAATGACACTACATAACTAATCTCATGCGCATCAAGGATTCATTCAACTCGGCACTCGACAGCCTGCATCACGGCAAGATGCGATCGGCCTTAACCATGCTTGGCATTGTGATCGGCATCGCGTCCGTTATCATTCTGATGTCGATCGGCCAATCGGCGCAGGATTATATCTTAGGCCAGGTCCAGGGCATCGGCTCGAACCTCATCTTCATCATCCCAGGAGGAACCAACAACGGCCGATTCCAATCCCCTGCGCAATCGCAAGGCATCGTGATCACGAGCCTGGTTCAGCAGGATGTCGATGCGCTCTCGCGTGAACCATCCATTTCAGCCGTGGTGCCGCTCGTTGGCGGCCAAGCGGATGCGGTGTACGGCGACAACGATCTCACGGTGACCTATCAAGGCACAACTGCAAACTTTTTTCCGGTGCGAAACTTTACCGTGGCAAACGGTTATCCTTTCAGCGACGCCGATGTCGCCGCCTATAACCATGTCGTGGTCATCGGCTCCGATCTTGCGACCACTCTCTTTGGGCCAAATATCAATCCAGTCGGCAAAGATATCCGCCTGAAAAATACAACCTTCCATGTGGTCGGCGTTCTATCACCGAAAGGCACTGGCCCGGGCGGCGTAAATCAGGACGACCTCGCCATTGTTCCGATCACCGTCGCCCAGAGCCAGATGCTCGGCATCACCTATTTCAACTATATCTTTGCTTCGGCGAATCCCGCGTACGACATCTCCTTCGTGAAATCGCGCATTCAATCTGTCCTTGAACACGATCACGGTATCACGAATTCCAACAAAGATGATTTTACGATCGAGACCCAGCAGGATATCCTGTCGCTCCTCGGCAGCATCACCTCCGTCATGACGCTCTTCCTTGCCGCCATCGCTTCGATCTCGCTCATCGTCGGCGGCATCGGCATCATGAACATCATGCTTGTTTCGGTCATTGAACGGACGCGCGAGATCGGCCTCAGAAAAGCCGTCGGCGCGACCGACCGCGATATCCTCCAGCAATTTCTCATCGAATCGGTCATGCTCACTTTCCTCGGCGGCGTGATCGGCATCGCACTCGGGGCCGCATTCGTCTCGCTCGCATGGCTTGTTCTCTCGCACGTTATTGCCGGCGGCTGGACATTCGAGTTCCCGTTATCGGCTGTCATCATCGCAGTTTTCGTTTCAACCGCCTGCGGCGTCGCGTTCGGCATCTACCCTGCGCGCCAAGCCGGCAAAAAGAGTCCTATCGAAGCACTGCGGTACGAATAGATATTTTCCTATTCCCTATTCAATTCGTAGAAATTTTCGAACAGCTTTGCCACATCAATTGGACCAGTGCCGCCCGGAGTCGGCGTATAAAACGCCAATCGCGAATCGCTCATCGCTAATTCCCTCGTATCGAGATCGCCGGAATATTTTCCGTCGAGTATTCCGTAACCGAAATCAATAACGCCAGCGCCGTCCTTCAGCATATCGGGCACGATAAGACCTGCCTTTCCAACGCTCGTAACCACAATGTCAGCATATTTCAAAAAACCAAGATCGCTCACGCTTCGGAGAAGCAATGTTTCCTTCGCGCGCCGCATGATCCAATTCGCGACCGGCCTGCCCACCAAGAAACCGAGGCCGACGACGGCTACGGAACAGTGAGCGATTTGCAACTTGCGATTTGCGATAAGCTCTTCCACCACTCCGACGGCGGGCGGAAGAAGAATGCTACGGTCCGCGTAAAAAGCCCCTATGGCACGCTCCGAAAGAACATCGACGTCTTTTTCCTTTGGAATTGCGTTCAGAATGTATTGCTGATTCAGATGTGCGGGTAACGGCAACTGGATCAGCGCTCCGCCGCAGGTTTTATGCGCGGCGATCTTCCCGACCTCTTGCCGAAGCTCGTCATTTTGGATCGTCTCAGAAAAACGATAAAGCCGAAAATCGATACCAAGCTCCTTGGCTGTTTTTTCTTTCTGCTTCAAAAAACTCACCGAGCTTTTATCGTCGCCAACCAAAACCGCACCGAAAAATTTCTTCGGCACGAGACGAACTTTCAGTTTTTTCAGGATATTATCCGCAATCGCCTTTCCGTCTATCATTTCCATTTTTTTATCATATCACTGTTTTAACTTTTTTGTCAGTTTTGTGTTATAGTAAAAAACAAATCCGTTCCCGCAAATGAACCGCATAAAAACGTTCTTTCTTCTCTTTGGTGATATCGTGGCGCTCTACGCTTCCCTTTTGGCGACCCTCGCCCTGCGCTATGGATCGGGATTTTATGAGCAATTCGTGGACGTTCATGTCGTCCCGTTTACCATCATTTTTATTTTGTGGGTTATCCTTTTTTATATCGCAGGGCTCTACGACCTTCGGCGGCTTCATAATAATATTGATTTTTTAAGGACGCTTGCGCTCGCCACCGCCTTGAACGCGACACTCGCCATCCTGCTCTTTTATTTCATCCCCGCTTTCGGCATCGCGCCAAAAACAAACCTGTTCATATTTTTCCTCATCTTTGTCGTGATCGAGATCATTTGGCGGCGCTTGGCAAATACATTCCTCGCTTCCGGAGAGGCGCCCAACAGGATCGTTCTGGTAGGCGACGATCTGGTCGCGGACGAAATCGTAAAAACCATCCGCGAAAACCCGCAATTCGGGTACGCCATCGTCCAGCAAATTCACGAACAGAATGATCCCGCCGCGCTTGAGCGAGCGGTTGCGGAATCCCACGCCAACATCATTGCCGTGCCGCGCCATTTGAAAAAAGAATCCGCGTTCGCGCTCGCGCTCTATACGCTTTTTGGCAAAGGCATCCTGGTCATCGACATCGCCGATCTTTATGAGCGCGTCCTGCGAAAAGTGCCGCTCACCGACATCGAAGAAACTTGGTTCCTGGAAAACATCGAAGGAGCTGGAAAATATTATGATTCCCTGAAGCGCGCCGCAGAATTTGTTTTCGCGCTCATCGTCGGGGTCGTTTTACTTCCTTTTGAAATTCTCATCGCGCTCATCGTTAAACTCTCATCGCCCGGCCCCGTGATTTATCGCCAGCTTCGCATGGGACAAAACGGACAACCATTCATGCTCTATAAATTCCGCACTATGCGGAACGACGCGGAAAAGCATGGCGCACAGTGGTCGTCGGGTTCGAACGACGCGCGTGTGACGGCATTTGGAAAATTCCTCCGCGCGAGCCACCTCGACGAACTGCCCCAGCTTTGGAACATCATCCGCGGTGACATTTCCTTTGTCGGCCCGCGGCCGGAGCGCCCCGAATTTGTCTCAGAATTGAAAAAGAAAATCCCCTACTACGAAATACGGCTCATTCTCAAGCCCGGACTCACCGGATGGGCGCAAATCAACCATCATGCCGACCGCGACCTGGATGACGTAAGTGAAAAACTCCAATACGACATCTATTATCTCGAAAATCGATCTCTCATTTTCGACGCGCTCATTATCTTGAGAACCGTCAAGACCGCCGTAACCAAGACGGGCGAATAAAAAATACACCTACCTCCCGTTACTTGATCGGGAATTTTTTAGTCAGCGCAAGGACTTCGCGTTTCACATTCTTATTCTCCGCGAGCACGGCATGGATCAGCCGCGCCACGGTTTTCATTTCCTTTTCTTTCATGCCGCGCGTTGAAAGAGACGGCGTACCGAGGCGGATTCCCGATGGATTTGCCGGTGGATTCGTGTCGTATGGAATGGTGTTTTTATTTGTGACGATGCCGTTTGCTTCAAGCCGCACACTCGCCTCCTGGCCGCCAATGCCCTTCGAGGCGACTTCAAACAGCACCAGATGCGTGTCAGTGCCACCGGAAACAACCCGCCAGCCGAGGCGCGAGAGCTCATTCGCGAGTGCCTTTGCATTTTTTACCACCTGCACCGCATATTTTCCGAACGCCGGCCGTTGAGCTTCGAAAAGAGCGACCGCCGTTCCCGCAATCTGATTCATATGCGGTCCGCCTTGAAGTCCCGGAAATACCGCACGATCAAGCAATTTGGGAATGTCGACTCCGTTCTTTGCTGCGATCTTCGATTCCCGGTTTGCAAAAAGGATTGCCCCGCGCGGGCCGCGCAATGTCTTGTGCGTCGTCGCCATCACGACGTCCGCATACGGAAACGGCGACGGATATGCTTTCCCCGCGACGAGGCCGGCGACATGAGACATATCGACCAGAAGATACGCGCCGACCGAATCCGCGATAGCGCGGAACTTTTTGAAGTCGATAATGCGCGGATACGCCGTATATCCCGCAACAATGATCTTCGGCTGTTCCCGTTCCGCCATCTTGGCGATCGCGCCGTAATCGAGCTTTTCCGTTTTCGGATCAACGCCGTACTGCACCGCTTTCCAGAATTTTCCCGTCGCGCTCACTTTATGGCCGTGCGTAAGATGTCCGCCCATGTCGAGCTGAAGCCCCATGATTTTTTCACCGGGCGGGACAAGGGCCAGATAGACCGCGAGGTTTGCGGGCGACCCGGAATACGGTTGAACGTTCGCATGCCATTTTTTTCCCGAGAGACCGAATGCCCCAAGCGCCCGCTCACGGCAAAGATCTTCAAGCTCATCCACCACTTCGTTGCCGCAATAATAGCGCGCATGCGGATATCCCTCGGCATACTTATTCGTCAACACCGATCCTAAGGCTTCACGCACTTCATGGGACACGATATTCTCGGACGGAATCATGCCGAGCGTATCGTTTTGTCGCTTTGTTTCCTTCTTGATAAGAGTCTCTATTTTTTTGTCCTTCATGGTAGTAGTTTTTAAAATTTGTATCATATCAAGCCCTGCTCTGTCGTTCCGTACCCCGACACGGAATCCAGGTTTCTGCTAACGTTTTTATTCTCATATTCTTAAGAACATGAGAATAAAAAAACCTCGCAAAGATAATATGATCCCTGTTACACCATAGCGCAATTTTACCACGCATTGCCTCGCACCGCACGGCGCGATATACTTACTCCATGATTCTTTCCGACCGTGACATCAAAAAGGCCCTTGCTGATGGCCGCATCAAGCTTACCCCAACGCCCGATTTTTCGACCCAGCTCGGTTCATGCTCGCTCGATCTCCATCTCGGCAATGAATTCCGAACATTCCGCCGCTCAAAGATCCCTTTCATCGATGCCCGCACCGCGCAAAACATTGATGAGATCATGGAAACCTTCACGGTTCCGGATGATGAAGCGATCACGCTCCAGCCCGGTGAACTCGTCCTCGCGACGACACGCGAATGGCTTGAGATCGCGGATAATCTTGTAGGGCGCATTGAAGGGCGCAGTTCGCTCGGCCGGCTCGGCATCATCGTCCACGGCACGGCGTCGGTGTTCGATCCGGGATGGCGCGGGAAGCCCGTGATGGAGCTTGGCAACCTCGGCGTGGTCCCGGTGCTCCTTCACCCCGGCATGCGCGTCTGCTCGTTTACCTTTGAAGAAGTGTCGAGCAAAGTTGACGTGCCCTACTATCTCAAAAAAGGAAACAAGTATGCCGGACAGGAACAGCCGCTCGCCTCGAAACTTTCGCAGGATGTCGAAGGGAAAGAAATAGATGACAAAAAATCGCAGTGAACTGAGAAAAATAATCTCACTTGCTTATTTAGTTAAATAAGCAAGTAAAAAAACATTTTTTTATAATTATGAATAACGAACAATACGAAATAGAGATCAAATCTCTTCTCGGCAGCCGCGAAAACGCGGAAATCCTGGAAGCGAAAATGAAGGCAACAGATCCAGAACTCAAAAGCATCGGGTCTCATCGGCAACTCAATCATTATTTCCAAGGCAACGGCGATTTCAAGAAAGTCGCAGAGGTTTTAAAAGATGAAAGCGTTCGCTCGACGTTTCTCGACGTTGCAACGAAGGCAAAAGAAATTTCGCTCCGTACGCGCGACGCCGACGGCGCCGTGTTCCTCGTTCTGAAAGCTTCGATTGATGACACCACGAGCACGAATGGCACGGCACGTCGGGAATTCGAAGAAAAAATAGATATGTCGCTTGACGACCTCGACAATGTGATTCTCGCTGCCGGTTTTACCTATCAATCAAAATGGTCACGCGAGCGGACCGAATATAAATTTTCCGGCGTGAATGTCACGATCGATCGCAACGCCGGTTATGGTTATCTAGCAGAATTCGAATCCATCGAAACCGATCCTGCGCGTGCCGACGAAACAAAAGCGAATCTCCGCAAGCTCATGCAGAGCGTCGGATGCGAGGAACTCAAGCAGGAACGCCTCGCACGGATGTTCGCCTACTACAACGCCCACTGGCCGGAATATTACGGCACCGAAAAAGTATTTACGATAGAGTAAGTTTGCTTGCTCGTTTTTTCTTGTCATGTGCGCAAAAGCGTGCTACGTTTATTTTTAGTAGTTATATATTAAACAATAAAAAAGAAAGGAGGCCTGTATGGGTCCCGAACTAGAGCAAACTTTCGTCCTCATAAAACCCGACGCCGTTGCGAACAATTGGGTCGAGGCAATTATAAAAAGATATACTGACGCAGGACTGGAACCTGTCATGATATTCCCGCCCATCACTATGACGCGGGAAAAGGCAGGCAGATTTTACAAAGAGCACAGTAATAAGCCCTTCTATACCGGGTTAACACTTGCCATGTCGAGCGGCCCCGTAGTTGGCCTGATATTACAAGGCAAAGATGTCGTCAGGCGTATTCGGGAAATAAACGGAGCCAGAGACCCACAACAAGCGGTTTCCGGAACTATCCGGCATGACTTTATGAGCGCCGGCGGGCCGTTCAATACGGTGCATGCTTCTGATGGCGTCGAAGCCGCTAAACGAGAAATCTTTTCTTTTCTATCCTTCTATGACGCAGCAGGGATAGAGCACGTTAAAAAATATTTAAAAAAACCCGCTTATAATTAGCGGGTCTTTTATTGCTTTGGCACAGATGCTCATTCGTGATAAACTGGAGCTAATGGAAACTTCACCAAATCATCGGCATCCTGAATATCAATATCTTGATCTCCTGCAAGACATCTTGGACCATGGCGAGCGGCAGGAAGATAAGGGAACCGGCGCGGTCACGTGGAGCGTTTTCGGCCGCCAGCTCCGCTTTGATCTCGGCGAAGGATTTCCCCTTCTCACCACGAAAAAAGTTTATTGGAAAGGCGTGCTTTACGAGCTTGCGTGGTTCTTGTCCGGCCAATCGAACATCAAATACCTCGTGGACAATAACGTCCATATCTGGGACGACTATCCGTACAAGATCTATCGCGAAAAAATGGATTGCGGTGGGCTGCCACCGCTCACAAAAGACGAATTTATCGCGAAGCTCGCGAGCGATGAAACTTTCGCTAAAACTTACGGCGAACTGCCGCACATCTACGGCGAACTCTGGCGCCGCTGGCCAGGGAAGAATGGCCGGACCGTGGATCAGGTTCAATGGCTCGTAAATGATCTGAAAAAAGATCCTGACGCGCACAATGCCCTCGTTTCCGCATGGGACCCGGAATATCTCTATGAAATGGCACTTCCTGAGGAGGCGTGCCGCTTCCCGATCTGCCACAACATGTGGCAATGCAACGTGAAGAACGGAAAATTATCGCTTCATCTCTATCAGCGTTCGGCTGACACCTTCCTCGGCGTGCCGTTCAACATCGCAAGCTATTCCCTTCTCACCGCAATCCTCGCACAGGTAACGGGCAACCAGCCGGGCGAATTCATCCACACCTTCGGCGACGTCCATATTTATGATAATCATAAGGATGCCGTGAAGGAACAGCTTGCGCGTGAGCCAAAGCCATTGCCAAAGCTTGTCCTCGACCCATCGTTTAAAACCATCGATGAATTCAAACCTGAACACGCGAAAATCGAGGGTTATGATCCGCATCCTACGATCAAAGCCGAGCTCGCCCCGACCGGCGGCCTCGTCACCGATTCGTGGAAAAAATTCACGGAGAAAAAAGATAACTAGCTTTTCATAAAAAAGGGCTCCAACAGTATTCACTGCGGAGCCAGAAACCCGAGAATAAAGGAGGTGGGGGGACCGAAATTCCCAAACACCCAAGTTCGAAGGTTTTGTTATTTGCTGGACACGGCAACACGCCCGTTCTGATGGAAGTTACCGCTAAGCCAGCGCCAGCTCGCGCCCCAACGCTCGCCATTCTGATTGCTATACGGGACGCCACGGAAGCCATCCTTGCCCAGCGCGACAAGCCCTGGAAAGTCGATATAGATTTTTCCGAGTAAATTCATGAAGACGGGATATTCATCCTGATGACTAACTAACCATTCAAAATGCTGGCAACCGAGTAGCCGGGAGATATTTGGGGAAAGGCGACGTTCATATTCTTTGTTGTTGATTAAATTTTTTTCGTCAACGCGGAGAACCGTTGCCAGATTAAGTGTTACCGATTCTTCGGTCGAATTATCCCGTTCGATGGACTCTATCCAAGACCATTTTTCCTGAAGCTGCTTTAGTGTTGGTCGCTTCAAGGCCGGAATTTGAATTGAAAGTTCTCCGGTTTCGCGGAGGAAATCCTCTTCTGCTGGCGGAAGCAAAGCTTCGCGAAGAACTTTTGTGAGTCCTTCCCCGTTTCTTTGCCATCCCAGAGCAATATCACAAGGGATATCTCTCGGCAGTGCGCGAATTACTGCCTGCTGAAATTCTACGTACGCCCCATCAACGTGGAGCAAGGCGGTTCCATGATTCTTTTTCATGGCGGTTCCTTTCTGTTTATATTTTTTAAATACCATCACTTAAAATGATGGCTTACTGGAGATAAATATAGAACAAACTATTGGATTCTGTCAAATTCTGTGTTTTGCCATCCAAAAATTCCTTATGGGACCAATTCGTGCGAATTAGCCCCATAAGAACAAAGAAAAGATTCCTCGCAAAGCTCGGAATGACCGATTCCCAATGCTCAGGCATTAAAAAATCATTAAACGCAATTTGACGAACCGCATCAGTTCGTCTACCATAAAGGCAATCACGACGAGAAAGGTTCTCTAAGGGTTTCGTCCCGACGAGAGCCTTTTTCATTTGAAAGATATTCTAATTTATTTTTAAGAGAATTCATGAAATCGAGCATATTGTTTTCCGGAATACTAAAATCTTTAAGAAGCGAAGAATAACGATCTTTGTCGGGAATGAGTATCTTTGATAGCTTATGATACTGCCAAAGGTATCTTGCAAGACAGTAAAAATCGCCATCCCCTGTCACAATGACGGCCTTTTCATAATTCGGATAATCAATCATCGCCTGTAGAATAAGCTCGCCATCGCAATTCCCTTTTATAATTCCTCGCTCATTTTTTAATGTCGGCTTGAAGACCAACACATAACCAAAACTTCGGAGCGCGGTATACATTCGCTCATTTTGGGGAATATAGCCGATAAAAAGATACGCCTTCGTGACGCTATATTTATCCTCTAAGTAAGTCCTGAATTTTCTGAAATCCAATTGCCACCCGAGCGCGCGAATGCCAAGGTTCACGTTCTGGCTATCAATAAACGCGTAATTATTCTCCCGCATGGAAACATGCTATCAAGCGGGAGATGAAAAGTTTCTAAAATTCTATTTTCTTTCGTAGACGCAAAACGTGTAGTCGAACGGATTCTTTTCGTCCTTGAAGTGCGGTTCGGAGCTCACGAGGCGCCATTCGTTCTCATCGATAGCCGGGAAAAACGTGTCTCCGTTGAATGTTCCATGTACTCTAGTAAGATATATTTTTCGGGCTTCAGGTAACGCAAGGTGATATATCTGTCCGCCGCCAATGACAAAAACCTCATCTGCGTCCTTCGTCGCCGCAAGCGCTTCTTCAAGTGAATGCGCCACTAGGCAGCCTTCGGCGCGATACTCGGCATTGTTCGTGATGACGATATTCTTCCTGTCGGGAAGCGGCTTTCCGATGGACTCAAACGTTTTCTGTCCCATGATGACCGGATGGCCAAGCGTAAGTTCCTTGAAGTGCCTAAAATCGGCCGGCAGATGCCATGGAATCTTCCCCTCGAAACCGATGGCATTATTGCCGTCCCCCGCTGCTGCGATGAGCGAAATTATCATAGTCAAAAATAGATTCAGGAATCATGAACCAAGACTCAGGAATGATTTGCTCTTGAATCTTGGTTCATAAATCCTGATTCACTTTTATGGCGCGATGAACGGATTCTGGCGTCCCACGGAAACCGGGCCCGTTGACGTCGGCTCCGCAACATATTGCTGGAGCGCCTGAAACTCTTCATTATTCACCACGTCCTGCGGACTTACCGCCGTCGCAGGAAGAGAACCGACGCTCTGCAAATTTCCCGTTGGCAGAATAATGGCCGAGGGAGGTTCGACAAAAAAGACGTAATAAACGGCCGCCACAATGATCGCAAGTACGACGACCCACCCCAGGAGTGCAAGGATGTTATTGCTCTTTTTTTCTTCTTCAACGATGATAGCCATGAATTTATTGCGTTTGGTAATACGTTGCAACCGTTACCGCGTAATTGAAGGCGTCGGGTGAGGGTACGGATTTCGCGCCGGCCGCCACAGCAACGGCGGGCTGAATCGAAACGGTTTTCACGTCAAATATCCTGATGTTGGTCTCCAGTTCCGAGAGAAAATTCTGGAAACTTTCATAACTCCCCGACGCCGCAAGCTTGAAGGTGAAACTGCCGAGGGGTTTTAGAAGATCCGAAGAAGACGCATCCGCGGTGCCGGCAGTTGTCTGAATCTGGATCTCGGGGGGCGTTACGGAAATGTTGTTTATGGAAATATTGTTGTTCGCCGCAATCCCCTGAATCTGGGCAAGCGCGCCGGCGATGTCCTCGCCTGACGGCATGGCAAGGCCCACATTCGCCGCTTCCTGCGCCTCGTTCTGATAGGTATTGAGGGTAGCCTGTACCTGCCCTACGAGCGTGGTCTGATTTTTAAGATACGTTGCCTCGCCAAGCTGCTGGCTTTGCAAAGCCTTCGCGTCACTGTATGCCGGCCGCAAAAGATCGAAAAAGAAAACAAAGGCTGCGAGAATAAAAAGAAAGGCCAGAAGAACGCTTGCGATCCGTTTTGAGCTTTGTTTCATGGCGTGGTAGTACTCACTGGTCCCGGTGCGACAGTGGGAATAGCCGGAGCTGTGATTGCGGGCGCCGCAACAGATTTTGGCGGAGACACAGCCCCCGCCGCCGCCGTGCCTGGCGTCCACAGAAAAACGGACGGCTGCATGGTCAGCACGACATTAAAATTCCATGCATTCAGGGAAGATCCGAGAGCGACACTCGAAAGCGTCACTGACGAGACCTCGGGTGCCGCCTCAAAAGCGGCGACCTGTTCCGAGACGTCCGCAGATGTCTTCGCCACACCGGACAACGTCACCTGGTCGCCGGACGTGAACGACAGGTTCGTATAATAAACGTTCGCCTCGGTAACCCGTTCGAGCCATGTCAAAAACTGCGAAAAGAAAACATGATTCTTGATCAGTGATTGAATGTTGGTTATCTGCGAATAGAACGTGAGGAGATTCGCCTCGTCCGATGGAGAAACCGACTGTCCCACCTTCTGCGCCTGACCCTCCAGCGACGACAGCTGGGCGTTCAGATACGGCTCATAACCAAATCGCAGGCCGGCGTACGTAAGGAGAACGATAAAGAAAATACTTCCTGAAAAAAGCAAGATGCCCGACGACCAGCCCGGCGTCCGGCTGGACCCCTGATTTAATTGTTCAACAACTTGCTGGGGAAGTGCCATAAGATAAGTATAAGGTGAAAAGCGCAAAGTTGAAAGTGAATAAAACGGAGATTAAAAAATAATGAAACAAACTTTTACTTTATAACTTTCAACCAGTAGCTTTCTATAAGAACTCTTTTATCCCTAGGCCGAGTGCGATCGGCATCACGGCATTCAGTTCACCGACGAGCGGCTCCATGGCTGGCGGAAAGCGGAAACGCGAAAAGGGGGCGATCCGCACGACCGGGAGGCCGAGCGCCCGTTCGACATAGGGCTCGACGCCGAGCAAATTCGCACCGCCGCCCGCAAGAATGATCCGTTCCGGCTTGCGCGCGGACGGGAACTGCTCGCCGTAAAGGAACTGTGCCTTCTTCACTTCGTTCAGTATAACATCAAGAAAAGGAAGCATGATGGTGGATAATTCATAGCTCGGACCGGTGCCGAGAATCCCCCGCTCCTTCTTGAGCTCTTCGGCGCGAAGCGGATTGATGTTGAGGCTTGACGCCAATGCCTGCGTAAGAGATGCCCCGCCGTAATCGCTCTGGGTCGCCCACATCAAGCTTCCTTTTTCCAAAAAAATAGCATTGGTCGATCGGCTGCCGATATCGACGACCATAGTCGATGTCGGATCACTCCCCAAAATGCGCGCCAGGCTCAAACTTTCGATTTCAAGCGCGCGCAACGTGAGGCCAGCCGAGAGAAACATCGCCTGGTATTTCTTGATCTGCGCCTGCGGTACTGAGATCAGGAGTATCTTCTGATGAAAAAATCCTTTTTCATCTTCATATTCGGCAACCTTCAGCCAGTCGAGCGCAACCTCGGAAAGCGGCAGGGGCACATACTGCTTGGCCTGGTACACGATCGCATGTTCAATCTCCCGCGCCTCCATTCTCGGAAAGTCGAGTACCGAAATGAACGCCGAGAAGAGCGGCAGCGAGGCGACAACATCTTTCGCCGAAGTCCCCATTTCGCGGACGACCGTTTTCAGAAGTTCGATGATCTCCGACTCGAATATTTTGAGGCTGCTCGTTTGAAGCGCCTGGTTCTCGCGGGCCAAGTATCCGCTTGATTCGAGAATGCCGTAATTCACGACCTCCGGCTGTTCGTCGCCATTCCTGACTTCGGCAACCTTGATCGAGGTCGTGCCGATGTCGACGCCAAGATAAGAAGGAAAAACTTTCCTCTTGAAAAAATTGAAAGGATTGTCCATGTATAAAAGAAACTTGTTTCCCTATTATACCATGAAATGCATTGATTTCATCTTAAAAATCGTCTTCCCGCCGCGATGTCTTGCATGCGATATCTCAATTATTGAAGGAGTCTTATGCCAAACCTGTTTTGACGGGATCCCCCGTTATACAACGCTTTTTTGTGCGCGATGCGGCGCCCGCCTGCCCGGAAAAAATTCCGGAGCCAAAAAAATTTGCCACCGTAACACCGATTACCTTTTGGGTTCCGCAGGTCCTTATGATGACCCTACGCTCAAACTCTTAATCCATCATCTGAAATTCCGCAGCGTGAAGGGCGCGGCGAAACCACTCGCAAATCTGCTCGCCCTTTATCTCGGCAACATCGAAATAGATCCCGGCGAATTTATTCTCATTCCCCTGCCGCTTTCCCGCAAACGGCTAAACCAGCGCGGATTCAACCAGGCAGAGGAAATCGCACGCTGCCTCGCCGAACACACGCCCCGCAAAGTGAGAAACGATATTCTGGTACGAAGCAAAAATACTAAGCCGCAAACCGAGACAACCAGCGCCACCGAGCGACGGCAAAATATCCTCGGGTGTTTTTCTGTCATAAAGCCGGAAGAAGTCCGCCATAAAGACGTCATCGTCCTTGACGACGTCACGACATCCGGCGCGACACTCGGAGAAGCGGCACGCGTCCTGAAGGCCGCTGGGGCACGAAAGATCATCGGCCTTACGGCAGCGAGGGCGTGATTTGAAAATCAGGATTCATGATTTTTGAATTAATTTTATGTTATAATCAACCCATGGCATCGTTCGAAACAAGCTGGCAAGCTCCGGAATTCGAGTACCGCCCAAAGAGTGTTTCATGGTATTGGATATCCATCATTATTTCCGCCGCCATCATTGCCTTCGCAATCTGGCAACGGAATTTCCTCTTCGGCATCTTCATCGTTATCGCCGAAATCCTGCTCATAGCTTGGGGCAACGAGATACCGGCTACCATAAATTTCACCCTTACCGAAAACGACCTCTCGATCGGAGAAGCAAAACGGTACCAGGTTAAACTCTTTGAAAATTTCAGCGTCAACGAGCTGGATGATGACTGGACTGAACTTCACTTCACCTTCAAGGCGAAACTTCGGACGCCACTCAAGGTGCTTCTGCCGAAAACCAAAATCGAAGAGGTCAGGAAAAATTTCAAACCGGTCCTGCGCGAAACCGAGTTCGACCCTTCGCTTCTCGACTCTCTTGAAAAAATCATCGGATTCTAATATGGTGAATGTGTCGTAATGTTCCAGTGTTGTGGTGTTGTAATGAAAAAATCATTAGAACATTCCAGCCTTAGAACACTGCGGCGAGCGAAATAGGCTCTCGTCGTTCAACGGATAGGACGCAAGATTGCGGATCTTGCGATAGAGGTTCGACTCCTCTCGAGAGCACTCGATTCGCCTGCGGAACGCGGCTTATTCACCCTACAACACAACAAAAAATCCATGAAAATCTTAAATATCACACTCATCATCGTCTTTATTTTTGCCGTGATATTCGCAGGCTTTTTCTATTATTCTACCCATATCGCCCGGGAGTCGGCCACGCTCCAGGCAACGTCAACCGCGAGCTCGCTCCCTGCGGGATCAATGTCGAAAATAAATCCTTCAACGGCCGTGCCGGTAAATTTCCACGGTCCGACCAGCCAGCCGACCATTCACGGTCCGTCCGGTCCGCCGCCAGGGAATTAAGGATTGGGCATCTATCTTTGGATATCCGCCCGCAAATGGAACACGCTCTCGAAGCGGGCCCCGGTTGAAATTTTTGAAAGAATCAGTAGAATGACAAAGTATTCGCCGCGGGTATCGTATAGCGGCTATTATGCGACCTTGCCAAGGTCGAGATACGGGTCCGACTCCCGTTACCCGCTCCAGCAATCAAAAAGATCGCTCCCCTTCGCCTCCCGTTACCCGCTCACTTCTTCGCCCCTGACGGGGCTACGAAGTGCAAGCACAATTCAAGCTTGCGCTTCGGATCATGTATTGAAAACTTCTCACGAAGAAGCGTCCTTCGTAGCTCACCAGAGCGAAAGAGGACAAATAAAGGAGATATCCTGTTGTAATCACCATTTATTTATGGCTACGCGATGCAAGCCATTGTATTGCATAATCTCGGTCTAATAAGAAAACTTCATTTTCTAGGCAAAAAATCCGTGTCGGCGGATATTTTTATTATTGACCTATGATTTCTGACATGAAACCTTTTACGTCTCCCGTGCGTATCTATAAGGGCACATCGGGCAAGTCGGCCTGATGGCACCTCAGAAAATAGTATAAAAACAATAAAAAAATATTATGAAAAAATATCTTCCGTGGTTAGCAATGGCAGGGTTTGCAATAAGCTTGGGAATCGTTGTTCCGGTGCTTGCCGCAACACAGGGCGGTGCGATGGGCTGGCAGGGCGGTGGCCACTTCGGCACGCGCGGTAGCATGGCGCCCGGCGTTTTCGGGACAGTCGCTTCGGTGAGTGGTGATACGCTCACGGTCACCCAAAGAACGAGGCCGAACGCAACGACCACACCGATCACTTATACGGTTGACGCGACGAATGCCAAGGTCATGAAAAACGGAACGACCTCTGCTGTTTCGAACATCGCAACGGGCGATATGGTGATGGTGCAAGGCACGGTGAACGGCACGAGCGTCACGGCGACCATGATCCGCGACGGTATGGGCGGAATGATGGGACAGCGTGGTGCACCCGGAAATGGCTTCGGGCACGCTGCGACGGGAACACCGGGAGCGTCACCAATCCAGGGCAATGGTGAGCCAGTCATAGGCGGTAGTGTTGCTTCAATCAACGGCGAGACGCTCACCGTAACGAACGCCAGTGACGTGACCTATACGGTTGACATAACGAACGCCAAGATCATAAAAAATGGAGCAACGACAACTGTTTCAAGTGTCGCCCAGGGAGACAATGTCATCGTACAGGGAACGGTGGATAATACGTCAGTGTCCGCATCGTCTATCATCGACCAAGGCGGAACCCCGAACGGCAAGACCGGAACGAACGCTCCGGTGCCGAAATCCCATTTCAATCTTTTCAGCACCATTGGCAATTTCTTTAAGAATCTGTTCGGATTCTAGGGCTGGCCATCGTGAGATAAAAAAAGCACCGCTCTAGAGCGGTGCTTTTTTTATCTTTTCGCACATTTCGTCGAGCGATTCCTGCGGCACATTATGAACGACTGACTGAACGGCACTGCCGCCATCGCCATGGAAGCGCGGCATGAGATGCACGTGCAGATGATCGACCTCCTGGCCGCTCGCGCGGCCCTGATTGATGCCGATCGTGATGCCGTCAGGATGGAGAGCTGACATAAGCATCGCTGCCGTTTTTTTGACGGTGCCGAAAAGCAGTGCAACCTCACCATCGGGAAGCGCGATCAGGGTCGGCGCATGATATTTCGGAATGACCATCGTATGTCCCGGCGCGCGCGGTGTGATATCGAGAAAAGCGATTACGTGCTCGTCCTCGTAAACGATCTTTGCGGGAATTGTCTTGGTGATAATTTTACAAAAAAGACAGTCGGGGTTCATAGGAAAATTGGTTCAGGAATCGAGACTCAAGAATCATGATTCTTGAGTCTTCTTTTTATTTCGTCGACAATTTTTTCAATCAACACCGATTCCTGGGTGCCGGCGCCAAGATCGCGGACGATGACGCTTTTCTCGTAGACCTCTTTCTGTCCAAGGATGAGAGCGATCCCGACACCCTCTTTGTCCGCCGCCTTCAATTGGGCACCGAGCGAATCCTTTGCGAGTGCTTCCGCGACGTAGATACCCGACCTGCGAAGCTCTTCACGAAGTGCAAATGCATTCTTTTTTGCAAGCGTTCCTGCGTGTGCGAGAAATACTCTTTTCACGGAGCGCGGCGGAACGACAATCCCCTTCGCCCGCATGACCGCGATCAAACGTTCAACGCCGAGGGCGGTTCCCACAGCGGGCATCGCGTGGCCGCCGATCATTTCCATCAGATAATCGTACCGTCCGCCGCCGCCCAGAGCCCCGACTTCCGCTTCCTTATCGCCGGTAAAAAATTCAAACACGGTCCTGTTGTAGTAATCGAGACCGCGCACCAATCGAGGATCGACCTCGTATGTAATGCCGACCTCTTCCAAATACTCAAGCGTCGACCGGAAATGTCCTTTACAGGCGGAACAAAGTTTGTCGAGAAAATTCGGCGCCTTTTCCTTGAACGGCTGGCACTGCGGCTGTTTGCAATCGAGCAGTTTCAGCGGGTTGTTCTTAAGGCGCCGCACGCAATCCTCGCAGAGCTCCTTTTCGTAATTTTTATAATAGTTCTGAAGCTGGCGCTTGTAATTCGGCCGGCATACGCGATCCCCAATCGAATTTATCTTGAGAACGGGGTTCTTTATCTTCAGCTCTGCGAGAAGATTGGCAAAGATAGTGATGATCTCCGCGTCATAGATAGGATCATTCGGCCCGCCGATGATGTCGAACTCAGCCTGGGAGAATTGCCGGCTGCGGCCAAGCTGCGGCCGGTCGTGCCGGAATAAGGGACCGAATGAGGATATTTTCTGCGGCTGTGGCAGGCGGCCCATGCCGTGCTCGAGATACGCGCGGCAGATGCCCGGCGTATACTCCGGGCGAAGCGCCAAGAGGTCGCCTCCTTTCGTCCGCAGAGTATACATCTCCTTTTCGACGACATCGCTCTCCTCGCCGGAGGTTTTATTATAGAGCAGGGCATCTTCCATGATCGGCGGCTCGAGACGGCTGAAGCCGTAGGCGCGCGCCAGCGCGCGCACCGCGCCTTCTATCTTTTCCCAATACGGCTCGTCTGCAGGAACGACGTCATGCATCCCCTTGGGAACCCGAAATGCTTCGGGCTTCTCTTTTGATTTCTCTTTTTGGTCCATGAGTGAAATTCGAATCTGATTGACTTTTGCCGCTCCTGCGCGGGCGAGAATCCAAGTATTTATCAAGAATAAGGAGGGATTCCGGCCTTCGCCGGAATGACAAAATAGATTAGTACTTCGGTGCTGCGAATGCCGTTACCGCATCCGGCGGCCACAGCCGGACCCTGACGAGCCCTACGATATCTTTCGTTGGGAGAGGCCCCCATGCCCGCGAGTCATAGCTTTCCGGACGGTTATCGCCAAGCAGTAAATAGGTGCTCGAAGAGAGCGTGTAGGTCTCGTTGCCGGACGTCACGGTGCCTTGGGGAAGATATGATTCATCGAGCGTGAGTCCCGCGGGATTGCTCGCGTTGTAAACCGTCACCGTGTCGCTCGCGATCGTCACGCGTTCGCCGGGAAGCCCGATGATCCGCTTGATGAAATACGTGCTGTAATCCTCCGGATCGTGCAGCACGACAACTTCGCCGCGCTCCGGCGGACGGATCCGATAGGTCAATTCGTCGACCAAGACATAATTACCGCTCGAAAAGTTCGGCAGCATGCTATCGCCGACCACCGCAAATGGCTGAATGAGAAAGGTTCTCACTAAAACCACCGCGACGATGGCGATCACGGCGATCTCAAAGATTTCAAGAAGTGACGCTAAAAATTTTCTCATGAAGCTGAAATTCGCATTCTCTCGCCTTTTATTATAGAGGCGGTTATGGAATAATCAAGCCATGGATGTCCATCTGATCGTCGGGCTCGGTAACCCGGGCGCTGAATATGAGAATACGTACCACAACGCGGGAGCCCTCGCGCTCGCGGCGATCGCAACGGCGCTCTCCGACAACGACAATCTTTCTTGGGAGGTTCATAAAAAGCTTTTCTCTTACCTGCGGACCAGTCATTGGATATTTGTAAGGCCTCTGACCTTCATGAACGAATCCGGCGCGGCCGTCCGGGAAGCAGTCCGGAAATTCAACGTCTCGCCTGAGAATATTATCCTGCTCCATGACGACAGCGATCTTTCGATCGGCACATGGAAAATTTCCCGCAAGCGCGGTGCCGCCGGACACCATGGCGCGGAGTCCGTTACCACCGCACTCGGCACGGACAATATCACACGCATCCGCATCGGCATCCGCCCGAAAGATGAACGAGTCAGAAAAAAAGCCGGGGAATTTGTCCTTCGCAAGATCACCAAGGCCAACTCTGCAATCTTCAAAAAAACATTCACTGAAATGGCTGATGCAGCCTCTCACGGCAGGATAATCCCATGACCATGACGATCACCCTCGCTACGGTCATTGGTTGGCTTCTCCAATACCGCTACGTCATCCTCTTTCCCTTGGTCGTCATTGAAGGGCCGGTCGTCACGATCCTCGCGGGGTTTCTTGCGTCGCTCGGCAGCCTCAATTTTTGGATATGTTACCCGCTCATCGTCGTGGGCGATGTGACAGGAGACGTCCTTATGTATGCGCAAGGCCGCTGGGGCGGGAAACCGGCCGTGGAAAAATGGGGGCACCTCTTCGGCGTCAGTCCGGAGATCATCGGACGACTGGAAGATCATTTCAAAAAAAATCCTGGAAGGACCCTGATCTTCGGAAAACTATCGCACTTTTTCGGCGGGCCAGTGCTCATCGCCGCAGGTATGGCCCGCATGCCGCTTGCTAAATACA
The DNA here is from genome assembly GCA_964442965.1 of uncultured Candidatus Saccharibacteria bacterium. Lineage (GTDB taxonomy): Bacteria > Patescibacteriota > Minisyncoccia > UBA6257 > 2-01-FULL-56-20 > CAJAQL01. The sequence continues at coordinate 22,437 of CAYUBE010000001.1, read as the reverse complement.
TCCAATTCAATTTTCTGGGCACCATGCCGAAGTCGCTCATCCTTCTCCTTGTCGGATTTTATTTTGGGCAGGCATACGCAAAATTCGACCGGTTCCTTACCTTCGCGGGCTTCGCCGCCGCCGCCCTGGTTGCGCTCTATATCATCGCCTATATCATTATCTCAAGAGTCGGTAAGAAATACCTGAAGGAAGAGTAGTGGCGCAATTATCCCCGGTCCTGCGAGATGTTTCTCGAAAGACTCCTTGCGCCAGGACGCTGTTGAATCTTTTTATGGACCTCACGCTTGAAAAAAAATCCGTTGCGACCGATAAAGGCAATATCTCTTATTTTGCCGCTGGCCCAGCAACAAGCACCCAAACCGTGGTACTGCTCCACGGCCTTTCCTCGAACCACACGACCTGGCTCACCCTCATGGAAAAGCTCGCCGCGCAGGGCATCCGCAGTATCGCGCCCGACCTTCGCGGCCACGGCCTTTCGGATATGTCCAAAGAAAAATCGTGGTATACTTTCCCGGTCTTTGCCCAAGATATTCGCCGCATCACCGAACAAGAGCGGTTGCGGAAATTCGATATGGTGGGATACTCATTCGGAGGATACATCGCCATCGCTTACGCGGCGGCACATCCCGAATCACTCCGCAGCCTCGCGCTCGTCAGCACCAATTTTATGAATCCCCTGCGCTACGGACCTTTTTCCGCAATCACAAGACCAGGCATCCTATTCCTCGACACCATGGCATGGCTCGCCTATCCGCAGCATCGCACAAAATATCATTACTTTGAACAGGGAAAATCGAAGGGTTATCTTGACTCAACATTCACGGGACTTTTCACCATGCCGCTCTCGGTGAATTTCTGGATGCTCGCCCAAACCTTACGGCTCGATCTCTCGGCGTCGCTCCCCCGCATCACCTGTCCAGCGCTCCTCATCCGAAGTGCGAGCGATCCTTACCTTACGGAATGCGAAGTAACTGACATGCTGCGGGCGATGAAAAACGCCCGGGCCGTGACGCTCGCAGGCAACGGGCACTTCCTTGCGTCGCGAGATCAGGATGAACTGGCGCAGGAGCTTCTGCCATTTCTTACGGACCCGTTGGCACCAACACGAGTATCATGAAAATAGCCATTTGGAGTGATACCTTTTCCCCGCAGGTAAACGGCGTCGCAAGCGTCGCGCGCAGTCTTGCCGACACCTATACGAAACTCGGACATGACGTAGCAGTGTTCAGCGTCATCGAAGAAGATCGCGTAAAGAAATCTATGGGAAACGAAATGTTCACCGTGCATAAGGTACCCTCGTTCTCCATGCCCCGGTCCATTTACCCCGGCGAAGGCCTTGCGATCGCCCTCCCCTCGGGCCCCGGAACGATCCGTGCGCTCAAAAAATTTAAGCCAGACATCATCCATGTCCACACGCCATTCCTCGCCGGATGGGGCGCGGTGATGGGGAAGAAAATATTGAACATACCTCTCGTGGGGACGCACCATACCTTTTTTGATGATTACTTAAAATATATAGGGCTTGATTATGCATGGGGAAGAAAATTCTCGTGGGACTATACGGTCGCCTATTACAACCGTTCCAATGCCGTGACGGTTCCGTCACGCGCCTTAAAAAATGCCCTCATAGAGCACGGACTCACTTCTCCGATTTATATCATCCCGAATCCGGCGGATACCGACTTCTTTATTCCGGTGCCGAGCGCGACCGTAAAGAATCACCTTAAACAAAAATTCGGCGTCGGGCGCCACGCTGTCGTTTACATGGGCCGCGTCAGCTATGAAAAAGATATCGATCAGGCGATCGTGGCGTTTGCGGTGGCCCTGCAAGATATTCCTGATGCGACACTCATGATCGTGGGCGATGGGCCGGAACGAAAGAAACTTGAAGCGGTCGCGCGGAAACTCGGTTGCGCGGAGAGGGTTATTTTCAGCGGCATGCTCTACGGCGAACAGCTGAGGGACGCGCTTCAGGCGAACGATCTTTTTCTCACGGCGAGCCGGAGTGAAAACATGCCTATTTCCATCATTGAAGCTATGGCCTGCGGCTTGCCGGCCGCGGCCGTACGGGCAAAGGGAATTCCCGACATCGTGAAAGACGGAGAAAATGGGTCACTCGCGGAACCCGGCCACCCGAACCTTCTCGCCCGCGCGATCGTCCACCTCCTGTCCTCGCCGTCCGGTCTGCAAGCGACCTCTGCCGCATCGCGCAAGATCGCCGAGCAATATTCGAAAAAAAATATCGCGCAATCCATGATAAAATTATATGGAACGATAGTTCAGGAAACATCGAGAAAATGAAGATCTGCCTCTATCTCGAAATGTATCATGTTGTTGGCGGACGGCTCTACCGAAACATCGGCACCGGCCTTCTTTCGTCATATCGCAACCAAAAAGAAGTGCTCTTGCAAAGCGGCATCGATTTTGTCGAAACATGGGATGAGTCGTGCGACATCCTCCAGATCAACACGCCATGGCTCAATTCGCTCCGCCTGATGCACAAAGCGCGGAGGCGCGGTATGCCGGTCGCGATCTGGTCGCACGTCACCGCCGAAGACATCCGCGGCGTATTCTGGTTCGGAAAACTCGTATCACCTCTCATGCGACACTATCTCGCCTACGCTTACGGTCTTGCCGATATCGTCTTTTGCCCCAGCGAATACACGAAGTCCCTATTGGTGAGCTATGGCCTTCCCGTCGCCAAGCTGGTTGCCGTTTCAAACGGCGTTGATGTTCATGTTTTCAAAAAAGACGAAGCGAAACGCAAGGAGGCGCGGACAGAATTCAACCTTCAGGGAATCGTCGCAGGAACCGTCGGGCTGGCTATTCCGCGCAAAGGCATTGACACCTTCATCGCCCTCGCCCGCGAATTTCCCCAGCACACATTCGTCTGGTTCGGAAAAATATACAGCTCGCTCCTCGCAAAGCCTCTGCCGAAAAACATTCCGCCGAACGTCATCTTCACGGGATACGTAAAAGATATCGTCGCCGCATTCAATGCGCTTGATGTTTACATCTTCCCCTCCTACGAAGAAAACCAAGGCATGACGAACGTTGAGGCCGCCTCGGTTGGCGTGCCAATGCTTCTGCGTAACCTGCGTGCCTATCGCGGCTATTTTACGAATGAGAGCGATTGCCTCATGGCGCAGAACGAAAACGAGTTCGTGCCGAAACTCGCGCGGCTTCTTGAAAACAAACCAGAACGCGATCTCCTCGCCGCACGCGCGAAAGAACGGGTTGTGAAAGAACAGTCCCTCGAGGCCTGCGGCGAAAAAATGCGGACGCTCTACGAACGACTTTTGCATCAGCAACACATCAAAAAATAAATGATTTTGAAGGACGTTTCCTTCAGGATTTTTTACCTTCAGAAGTGAGCAGAAAAATGACCCTGCCGTGACGGAGTCATTTTTTGCGAGCGAATTAAAAAAATCTTTTTAAGATTTTTTAATCTTTGGTAATGAGCAGAACAATAGGCAAAATAAAATTTTTGCCTATTGTGTGCGAGTGATCCAAAGAAAATTTTTCCTTTAGAAAAATTTAATCTTGGTTTTGCTACCATCTTCAAATGGTGCCCAAAGAGGAAGAGAAAATATTTCATCACGCAGTCACCCTCACCGCAGGCGGAGATTACGTTTCCGTTCGGCGCGCGAGGCGCGGATGCGTAAGCTGGAAACAGGCATATGAAAAAATGTCCAATGGCAACAGAGGTTGTGATCCGGAGGCAGAATGGAAAAAGCTCATCGGACAGAATATCCAACTCATACTTTATGAAGACGAAAGATTCCCTCAGCTTCTCAGGGAAATCCCCCATCCGCCATTTGGTATCTACATAAGAGGGGCTTTGCCAGAAAATGATCAAATGACGCTCGCCATCGTGGGTACGCGGCGGGCGACGCCCGATGGAAAAAATATCGCGCGGCGTTTTGCCGCGGAATTCGCACGCGCGGGAATCATCGTCGTGAGCGGCCTAGCATTCGGTATTGATGCCGCCACACACGAAGGATGTCTTGATGCCAACGGTACAACCCTTGCCGTACTCGCCTGCGGCCTTGCGAACGTTTACCCACGGAACAACGAGCCCTTGGCAAAAAAGATTCTCGCTCAGGGAGGCGGCATCATCTCCGAATACCCGCCGGACATGCCGGCATATCCATCAAGATTTCTCGAACGGAACCGGATTGTAAGCGGCTTATCAAAAGGAACACTCGTCGTGGAAGCCCCGGAGCGCTCCGGAGCGCTCGCAACGGCACGGTTCGCCCTCGAACAAAATCGGGATGTCTTTGTCGTGCCCGGCTCCATTGCGCATCCAAACTTCAAAGGGTCGCACGGCCTCATTCGCCAGGGGGCGGAGCTCGTCACGCGACCCGAAGATATCCTTGAATCGTACGGCATCGCAAGAGAACGAACGGCAGCCGCAACATTTGCAGGGACACCAGAGGAGAAAGCCATTTTAGAGTTTCTCGCAGCCTGTTCAGCGCCGGCCGACATTGACAAAATAACAGAGGCGACTAAACTTCAACCCCATATCACGAACCAAACCCTGAGCTTCCTCCTTATTAAAGGAGTGATCACCGAAATTGGTGCGGGATATGTGATACACTAAACCCCATGGACCTCATTATTGTTGAGTCCCCCACTAAGGCAAAAACGATCGGCAAATTCGTCGGCAAGGATTTTGTCGTTGAATCGTCGTATGGCCATATTCGCGATCTGCCCAAGAGCAAGATCGGCATCGACGTGAAACACGATTTCGAACCGACCTATGTCATTCCCAAAAAGGCGGAGCCGGTCGTCGCAAATCTCCAAAAACTCGCGAAGAAAGCAAAGCGTGTCATTCTGGCGACTGATGAAGACCGCGAAGGGGAAGCGATTGCCTGGCACCTGATCCAGGCGCTCGATCTTGAGAAAAAAGGAAAGGAGAAACCGACGGAACGCATCGCTTTTCATGAAATCACGAAGGATGCCATTCTTCGCGCGCTTGAACATCCACGAGACCTTGACATCAACCTGGTTGACGCCCAGCAGGCACGGCGCGTCCTCGATCGCCTCGTCGGCTACGAACTCTCCCCTTTTCTCTGGCGTAAGGTGCGCTATGGACTTTCCGCCGGGCGCGTGCAGAGCGTCGCGGTCCGCCTTGTCGTCGAACGCGAGCGCCTGATCCAGGCATTCAATAAAGAGGAATATTGGACGATTGAAGGAAAATTTTTGCCCGAGAAAGCTAAAACTCCTTTCCCTGCCACGCTTACCGCGATCAACGAAAAGGCAATCGGTAAAATGGGCATCACAACCGAGGCCGAAGCGAAGAAAATCGTGGACGGCGTCCGTGATGCAAAATTTCATATCAAGGACATCTCCGTAAAAGATGTCCGCCGCAATCCCTCGGCGCCATTCACCACCTCGACGCTCCAACAAGAAGCCGCCCGCAAGCTCGGCTTCTCGGCAAAACAAACCATGATGATTGCCCAGCATCTCTACGAGAACGGCTTCATCACCTATATGAGAACCGACAGCGTCAATCTCGCCGAGTCCGCACTCGCGCAAGCGCGCGCCGTGATCACGGAGGAATTCGGTGCGGATTACGCACTCCCCGAGCCGCGCCGCTATGCTACAAAAAGTAAGGGCGCGCAGGAAGCGCATGAAGCAATACGCCCAACAAACCTTGCGGCGGCCTCGGCGGGGTCGCTCGGCATCAAGGACAGAAACAGCATTCGTCTCTATGATCTCATATGGAAACGCACAATCGCCTCACAGATGAAGGAAGCTTTACTTGAACAGACGGCGGTCGATATAGCCACTAGCCATTTGCCACCAGCCAACAGGAAAAATGAAATCCCTAGTGGCCAGTCCCTAGTGGCCAGTTCCTATACTTTCCGCGCGAATGGCCAAACCGTAAAATTCGACGGCTTCATCCGTGTTTATACCGAAGGCCGCGACGATGACACGGCGAATGAGATCGAAGGGAAATTACCAAAACTCGATATCGGCCAACCGCTCTCGCTCGAAGAAATTCTGCCCCTGCAACATTTTACAGAACCGCCCGCCCGCTATACGGACGCGACACTCGTAAAAGCCCTCGAATCAGAAGGTATCGGCCGGCCATCCACCTATGCGCCGACGCTCTCGACCATCCAGGACCGCGGCTATGTAGAAAAGATTGAAAAGAAATACCAGCCAACCGAAATCGGCACGCTCGTGAACGATCTCCTTGTCGAAAACTTTCCGGAGATCGTTGACATCAAATTTACTTCCCGCATCGAAGAGGAATTCGACGAGGTTGCGGAGGGTAAAATGAAATGGACCGACGTCTGCCGCGAATTCTATGTCCCCTTCAAAAAGGAGCTCGCCGAAAAAGAAGCGACGGTCGAAAAACAAATCGAGGTTTCCGATGTCCCCTGCCCGGAGCATCCCGGCGAAATGATGATTATCAAATTCGGCCGGATGGGAAAATTCCTCGCCTGCCCCCAGCCAGGCATGAAGATCACGCTTCCGATGCCCGAAGAGGCAGCGCAGATAAAAGAACTTGAAGAAAAAACAAAAGACGAGTACTGTCCGATGTGCGGCAAACCGATGAAAGTCCGGCGCGGCCGTTTTGGATTCTTCCTCGGTTGCGTGGACTATCCGACCTGCAAAGGCGTTTCAAAAATTTGGGATAAAACCGGCTTCAAATGTCCGAACTGTAAAATCGGTGATATTGTTTTAAAGAAATCGCGCGGCCGCGGACGGCCGTTCTATGCCTGCAACCGCTGGCCCGCGTGCACATTCTTGATGAGTAAAAAGCCCGAATCCGAGGCCGACCTTGAAGAAGTATTCAAGGCGTGGCAGGAAAATCCACCCAAAGAAAAGAAAAAAATATCGAAGTGAGTGACATCCTCCCCGGGTTCCGCTCTGCTCCACCCGGGGCTTCCTTTGAACTACGTCTGACGCAACATGCCTCCGCTGCGCTCCGGGATTGATTCATCCCCGGGCTCGGGCGTGAGATAACCACAGTATACCCGTTTTCAATGGCCCTCGCCCGGGGTTTCCTCTAATAGAAAAAGCCGTCCCGCCTTGGCGGGACGGCTTTTTCATAGCATACTTACGGTATGCCGATTGCCGACCTCATCAAACAGAATCCCAACGGCCTTGTCGCGCGAGCACTCGCATTTGCGGAAAAAGCGCACCGCGGGCAGACGCGGAAAAGCGGCGGGCCGTATTTCAATCATCCTCTCGCCACGGCCGAGACGCTCGCTTCCTGGCACATGGACGACGCAACTATCGCGGCCGGATTACTCCACGACACCATCGAGGACACCGGCACACCGATCGAGGCCATTAAAAAAGAATTTGGCGACGAAGTCGCGTTCCTCGTCAACGGCGTGACGAAGCTCGGCCATTTTAAATATCGCGGCGAGAAGGCGAGGAAACACGATGCAAAAGATCAGGCGGAAAACCTGCGGAGAATGGTCATCGCCCTCTCCGAGGATCTGCGCGTCGTATTCATTAAACTCGCCGACCGGCTGCACAACATGGCCACACTCGCGGCCCTGCCGCCCGCCAAACAGAAACGGATAGCACTCGAGACCGATGAGATCTATGCACCTCTCGCATACCGCCTCGGCATGTACAACCTCTCGGGAGAACTCCAGGATCTCGCCTTTCCTTTTCTCTATCCGAAAGAATATGCGTGGCTCATCACGAATACCAAGGAACAATATGAAACCCGGCTCGCTTACCTTGAAACCGTAAAACCGGACGTGGAGCGGGTCCTTCGCGAGCACGACATCACGCCCCTCAAGATCGAAGTTCGCGCGAAACGATACAGCAGCCTCTATAAAAAACTCCTGCGACGGAACATGGAGATGGGCAGGATTTATGACATGGTCGCCCTGCGCGTCATTGTCGCCACTATTCCAGAATGTTATGCGACCCTCGGCGTCATCCATGAAACGTGGCCTCCAGCGCCGCGGCGCATCAAGGACTATATCGCCATGCCGAAACCGAATGGATACCGGAGCCTGCACACAACCGTTATCGGACCGGAAGATAAGACCATAGAGATACAAATACGGACGAAGGAGATGCATGACGAGGACCAATACGGCGTTGCCGCGCACTGGCTCTACAAAGAAAAAGGAGGAAGCAAGATATCCGGAAAAAAACTCGCCGAGGAATTGACCTGGGTCCAACAACTCAGAACATGGCAGGATCATTTCTCGGGGCAGACAACGGATGCCGCGGAAATGCTCCAGGCAATGAAGGTAGATTTCTTCCAGCACCGGATCTTCGCCGTGTCGCCGCGCGGCGACGTCGTCGATCTGCCGGCAGAATCAACGCCCGTGGACTTTGCTTATCACGTTCATACTGAAATCGGCGACACCTGTACCGGCGCGAAAGTGAACGGCGCGCTCGTTCCGCTCGACCATAAATTGAAATCGGGCGATGTCGTCCAAATTCTCACGCAAAAAGGAAAGAAACCGTCGGAGGACTGGCTCCGATTTGCAAAGACCGCGATCGCCCGCGACCATATCCGCACCGCACTCCGATCAAAAAACAGATTCCCTCAAAAAGAACGGGGACCGGCGCGCGCCGAACTCAAGATCGCGGTCGAAGACCGCGTCGGCCTCATTAAAGACATTTCAGCGACCATCGCCCGCAACCATGCGAACATCCTGAGTTTCCATTCCGATAACCCCAAAGGCAACCGCTATCCGTTCGACAAAGTTGAGATCCAGACAACGGAAAGAGCGAAAATAGAAAAATTGATCGTGAAGCTCAAGGCCATCCCAGGAGTAAAGGAGGTGAGTTATCACCTCATATAGGCTTTTTCATTCGGATCATCCGCTCGTTCTCTTGCTTCCCATATTTGAACTCGAACCAAACCGCCCCGCGCGGCAGAATTTTTTTTATCCGTTCCGGCCATTCGATAAGAATAATATTTTTAGGATCCGCCAGGATACGATCAATTTCCAAGACAGCTACATCTTCTATCTTCTTCAACCGATAGGCGTCGAAATGATAAATATCAGTAAAACAATTAGCGATTTGCAATTTCTTGCCCGCCGAAGCCCTGGCGAAGGCGGGGCGCTTTGCGACTCTATATCTCCGCATGATCACGAACGTCGGACTGATCGGGTTGCGCTTTATGCCAAGCCCGCGGAAAAACCCCTGCGTGAACGTCGTCTTTCCCGCGCCGAGATCGCCGCGGAGAGCAATGACAAGCGCACGAGCGCTTTGCGCTAAGCGATGAGCGATTAAAGACTCGGCCATTTCAGCGCCGAAAGTCTTCGTCTCCTCCGAAGAAAAGCTGTGCAATATATTTGTCACGCTTCATAGCGTACCATAAAATCGCCGCGAAAATCATCCCCGTGAACAAAGAAAGGCCAGCGACAGAGACTCCGTTCAGGCTATAGCTGTTCAAAGAAATTCCCGTCCGATAATATGCTTCAGAAATGTTCGTTTCCGCAGCGACGCCGTTCTTCGTCCCGGGCGTCGGTTTGCCCCAAACAAACTGCTGAATTGCGGCAGAGTTTGCATCCGCCCGGTAACCAACACGGTTGAAGCTTTCCCCTTCCGGCGCGCTTCCGTCAAAAGCGGACTGGTCTACCTGCGCTCCGACAGCATCATAAAGAAAAATCTTGCCGTCCGTATTTTTAAGCGAGAGCTTTGTTTCGCTTCTCGGTAAAAGCAAATATCCGTTGGGGTCAATCATTCCCGAAAGTTTGAATCTTTTTTTCGCATCCGTGCGCAAAATCCAACCATTCAAATTCACCGGTGCAGTACCGTTATTCCAAAGCTCTATAAATTCCCCTTTTGCATCTGCCCCAACCGGATTCGGTAACAATTCATTAATGAAGATCATTGGTTTGCGCCCGCGTGGACAGACGGGGCGAAACGTCGAACCGCCTGAAACGCTACCTTTCCGACTTCTGGGAATACTATCAAACCAGCCCCGCACTCCAAAAAGTGCTGGAAAATCCGAAATCCTATGCACACTGACATCCACACATGCAGTATTGAACACACCAAGCTCAAGGAGGCACTCTCCTCGAGCTGTATGACATGTTCCAAGAGAAGCTCGAGCAGGTCATCAGTGAAATTCGCCGACGCAAATTCAAAATTCTCAAACCGCGAATAACCACGAACATGCGCAAGAAACCAGAAATCGAAGACATGCTCAAAGACGTGATCCGCGACGAGCTCGCGAAGAACCCGCTCGCTTCAGTGCAGGAAATCCGCACCCAACTCTATCGCTACGGCTACCATTCCGTCTATCAGGGACAGCTTGATTGGCACTACATCTCGAAGCTCATCCACAAGGTACGCATCGAAAACATTGCGCGACTCTCAACCGAAGACCGCCATGCGCGATGGGCGGCAGTGCGTGAGCGTCATCGCTTCCTCACAAAAAAACTCATGGCGATTGCAGCATCCGAAACAACAAGCACTTCCAAAGGCGATGGCCGTCCGACAATCCACGACCAGATCGAAGCAGCCAACACAATCATGAAATGGGATGCCGCGATGCTCTGCGCGGAAGCGCAGATCAAGATTATGGACAAGACGCAGACGATAGAGAAAAAGCACACCCGAGCCGTCATCATGACAGACACCATCTCGGAGACGCGGATGCTCGCGCAGCCGAACATTAAAAAAGTCGCACTCAATCACGGGACTTATCAGCGCGAAATGACGGCCGTGCAACAACCACGCCATGAGCAATAAAAAAATCGAGGACATGTCAGCGGACATCGAAGCGGCCTATCGCATCGTCTTTGGGAAGGACTCGAAGACCTCCGCCAAGATTAAAGCGATGCGCAAAATCCGCAAGACCTATGACGCGATCTACAAAGAGCAATTAGCTCTCCCGCCATCCGATGAGAAATCTACAGTGCCGCAGGCAAGCTAACACTACCCTTCGCCCTGAAAATCAATGACGACTCGCCCGTAAGCAGTCGCCATTTTCTTATCTCGACTTCCCGCCGCCATCGCGCTAAAATCTAATCACAACTGAAAAGGGCCTAAACCCTCGCGGCAACGCGACGGCATGGCAAAAGCAAAGTCCTTGGAAGACAAAGAACCCATCACATGGGCTGTCTTCCAAGGCCATGCCGGAAACGGTATGGAGAGCGCAAGCTCTCACCATGCGGTGGGCTTTTTGGTCGGTAACAAGCTCCTCCGCGTGGGGAGCATTTTCATATCAACCAACCACAAAACATCACCATGACAATCGTTCTCTCAATCATCGCGTGGGCAGCATTCATCGCCCTCGTTGCTGGGCTCATCAAACCGGCGTGGGTCAAGCTGACATCTCGCTGGCAAGCTATAAAAATCTTCGCTGGCACATGGATCGTCTCACTCATCCTTCTCGGCATCTCCACGGCTGCGGAACCGCACGGATTTTTCGCCTTTCTCTCGATCCTCGGACTACTCGTACTCATCGCAGGGCTCATCAAACCGAAATGGCTTCGCCTATCAGACCGCAAGAAAGTGACGCTCTACTACGGCCTCGGATTCTTCATCGTCTTTATGATCGGTGTTGCGGTTTCAGGAGCTTCATCATTCTCCGCTGCGATGCCAAGCGGATCTCCAACGCAGCAATCAAACAACGCTCTGCCAAAAACTAGCCAGCAAAAACTACAGGACGTTATCAGCTCGGCATTACCGCCATCATGGACATTCGGCAGCATCACGTTCGCAAGCGATACTTCATATGAACAAACCATCCGGCCAGCAGATGCGCAATTTGTAAAAGTCACCATCAATGCGGGCGATGCTTGGGATGACACTGCCATCATCACGGAAAGCGGGCAGCTGGCTACGAAGATATTTCAGCAAGCATTCCAGATCGACCCAACCTATTACGATGTCGGTGTCGAATATGACGGTCAGCTCACCGACCAATACGGTAACACGACCACAAGCCAGATGATTTACTACGAAATGGATCGCGAGCTGGACAGCAAGATCAACTGGGATGGCCTCTCGACAGTGCAGAACGACGTCCACATGTGCGCCTTCCTCCGGGAACAAGAGAACCAAACCCAATCAGATGCGGCCGGTCGATCCATCGGCTGCCTTGTCATTCCGAACGACGTTCGGCAAGCGGAAAACACCATCGAATCACAGAACGCGTCGCAATACCCAGACATCCCACATTACGGCAATTAGCGTCCATGCTATCTCGCGCTCATGGATGAACGGGATCAACGAAAAGCAAAGTGTCCCTCCTGCGATCAAGCCCTCGCGAAAATCCCGGGCAGCAAAACGAAGTGTCCGCACTGCGGTGTATTCATGTACATTCGCACGCGACCACGAGATCGAGCGCGTGTCGTCGTGACGAAAGCCGGAGCTGACCAGATTGCCGCGGACTGGATCGCATACGGCGAAGAACAAGAAGACAAAGAGATTACCGTCATGCAAGAGGAGCTCGATCAGATCGGACATCACAACCTCAAGGCATGGCGAGAAACCGGCGTCGTGAAAACATTCAAATGCTGCAACGCGCCGAACGGAGACGTATGCGCCGAATGCCGCAAGCATGACGGCATGATCGTGAACATCAACGAGGCGAAGATCAACGAAAACTTGCCGCCATTTTCCGCGTGTCTCAATGCCAAAAAGAAACAGCACGGCCGACGCGGATGCCGATGCTACTGGCTTCCGTGGGGCGTATCGCTCAGCTGAACGAGCCGAGCGAACGCCCGTCGCCATTCTTTCCGCCCTGTTTGCCCCACGTTGGGGCTTTGGCCCCCAATAACCCACCCCAATCGCGAGGGAGCGCTAAAGCCCATATTTCGCGAGCCATCCACAGCACTTGCATAAAATATACAGCGATGTATAGTTTGGATATGACATCCAAAAGAGGCCAATTCAAAATCCAACGCAACCACCCCCAGCCATTCCCGGAGAATGCGCCAAAAAATCAGAAACCGGGAAAAAGGATGTACGACAACTTCGCGATCATGAGTGGCGCGGTGCTTTCCGACGAATACTTCATCCCAGAATACGAAAGCAGCCCCGAACTCCAAGACATCCGGGCAATGTTCAACGAGGAACGCTTCACTGTCGCAGAGACCAAAATCCCATACCGGCAGATCAACTTCTGGGACGAGCATGGCCTGCTTGCGAATCGCATTAGGAACGACAAGGAATGGCGGAAGTTCAGCGCGGTCGAAGTGGCGTGGATCAGGATCATAAAACATCTCCGCGACTTCGGCATGTCACTCGACAAGATCGCGAAGGCCAAAGAGCGCATCATGCGGAAAGACGCACTGCACGAAAACCGCTACGGCGAATTCGAGTTCTATCTCTTCGCGGCACTCTTCTCCAACGCCGACCCCTACGTGGCAATACTCCCAGACGGCAAGGCGGGATTGAGCTCACCGGCAGAAATGGAATTCCAGCGACCCGTCCAAGAACCCATGGACATGATCGTTATCCCGCTTCGCAGGATACTCAGAGAAGTCGGCGTGAACGTGCCGGACGTCGAAACCCAGTCCATGATCAACAGAAAAGAGATGACGCTCCGCCAAAGCATCTACCACGAAGGCAACAAAGAGGTGCGCGTGAAGCTCAAAGACAACAACATCAGCGAAATCGAAACCACAAAGGTCGCCCAGCCGGAAAATCCGCACGTGAGAGACGTCCACCAATACGTTAAGGACAGCCGCATCTTTGGCGATGTAATCACACACATGGCGGACGGCAAGCCGCAATCGATTGAGATCAAGCGACGCAGGCGGTTCGACAGGTAACCACGCTGGCTATCGGCCAAAACGCCGGGGCCATTACTAACCCGATGACCACTATCAGATCACAAATCTGGGGCAGCATCACGAACACTATGTCCCATGATCTCAATCGAAGAGTATCGCAAGATACTCGGCGACAACGCGAGCTCCGACGAGCAGGTGAAACAACGCCTGCAATACCTCGAAGCGTTTTGCCGCAACATCATCAGGGTCGAACTTAAATACAATGCCAAAAAACTCCGCAAACAAGTCGAAAGGCATAAGCAAGACCGTCGCTGATCTGCTCGAACCGCACGAAGCCCCTTCCTACGAAGGCAGGGAGGGGCTGATCTACCGGCGCGTGTCGAGCAAGCGACAGGAGACCGAAGGCCACGGCCTAGAAGGTCAGGATACGCGTTGCAGGAATTACCTGCAGACCATCAACGTTCCGGCCACGGCAACATTTGCAGACAGCTTCACCGGCGGCGGCGACTTCATGATGCGACCCGCTATGCGGGAATTGCTCGGCTACATAGACGCGCATCCCCACAAAAAATTCGTCGTCGTCTTCGACGACCTCAAGCGTTTCGCGCGCTCGGTAGAATTCCACATCAAACTCCGCGCGGCATTCAAAGCCCGCGACGTGATGTTGCACTGCCTCAACTTCAGCTTCGAGGATTCGCCCACCGGCAATTTTGCGGAGATCGTCATGGCTGCACACGGCGAGATGGAGCGCCTCGAAAACAGGAGGCAAGTGATCCAAAAGCAAATGGCTCGACTCGAAAAGGGCTACTGGCCATTCACTGCTCTCAGAGGATATGAAATGGTCAAAGACCCGGTGCATGGAAAAATATCGAAGCCGAACAAGGGCGCTCGCATTCTTGCGGAAGCACTAGAAGCATTTTCGACCGGCAACCTGCTCCGGCCCATCGATGCCTGCCAATTTCTCATCGACCGAGGAGTTTGGAAAAGGAAATCAGCAGCACGCTATGTCGATGACTTCAAGGCGATGGCGCAAAGCTGTTTCTACTGCGGCGACATCGAATACCTTCCATGGGGTGTTTCCCGAAGACCGGGCCATCACGAAGGCATCATTTCCCGCGAGACGTATGAGCTCAACAGGCAACGCCTCGACAAACCTGCATCTGAAAAACAAATCCGCAAAGACCTCAATCCCGACTTCCCGCTCCGAGGGCTGATATGCTGCCCGGCTTGCGGCGGCCACGTGACGTCGGGCAAATCGAAAGGACGCCACGGTCGCTACGCATATTACAAATATGCCTGCCGCAACGAATCGTGCGAGTACCGCGGCAAGTCGATCGGCAAAGATGAAGTCGAAAAGCCATTCAAGCAACTTCTTCGTCGGAGCCGCCTGAAACCAGAGACGGAAAAGCTCATCAGCGCCGTCTTCGATGCAGTGTGGAAGGAAGAAGTGAGCGACGTCGAAAAACAGCAGGCCGCGATGAACCGAAAGGCAAAGGCATTAGGTGAGACCCTCGAGGAGCTCGCGCTCGCCGGTGCGAAGGCAAAATCCGAATCAGCACGATCCGCATATGAAAAGCAGATGGAAAAAACCTCCGCAGAACTCGAAGAAATCCGCAGTGAATCAATCGCTGGCATCGACCTGTCAGTGCCTTATCGAACCGCCCTCGGCAAAGCGGTGGGGTTACTCAAAAAGCCCGACATTGCGTGGCAAAAGCTCGATGTCGCCGAGCAACACCGCATCTTCTTCTTCATCTTCGAGCGAAAATTGGCATACAGCACGGAAAATGGCTATCGAACCGCCGATATACCAACTGCTGCAATGCTTTTTGAGGAATTCGTGGACACGAATACCCCTTCGGTGGACCCTACGGGAGTTGAACCCGCATCTTCGAACTGGCAAGGACGATATCCTACCGTTAGACGAAGGGCCCATTTTACGCGGGCTCCATCAACATACCAAAGCTATCATTAAAAATTTCTAAAAGGAATTCTTCCTTTAGGGCGCTCGCAAAAGATGGGCAAAATGATTATTTGTTCATCTTTCTGCTCGCTCCTAAAGGTAAAAAATCTAAAATGAAAATAGCCCCGTGTGGGGCTATTTCACGCCAGTTCAGAGATTTTCATCCTGCGATTACAGGATATCGTCCTTCAAAGTTATGATATATTATCGCAAATTAAAGTCAAATCTGATTTAATAAAGTTTTAATGATTGCCATGTGGTTATAGGACGAAGTTAGAACCCCGATAGGAATCTGTTTATTGATATCCTCCGTCAACTTTCAACGTTTGTCCTGTTATATTATTCGCATCTTCGGAAGCAAAAAAGAGCACGGGACGGGCAATCTCTTGTGGAGTAGCAAACTTCTTTCGAGCAATGCGTGCCGTTTCTTCGGCGACAAATTCAGGAGAAAGCAATGCATTCATGTCCGTATCAACCCATCCCGGCGCAATGGAATTTACAAGAATATCGGGAGCGAGTGCTTCCGCCAAATTCCTCGTCATACTAATAAGGCCGGCTTTTGCGGCATCGTAATCGATCGATTCAGGCGAAGTGGTATCGACGCCGTTTGTGGAGGAAATATTGATAATCCTGCCCCACTTCTGTTTTTGCATGATGGGAATGACCGCCTTGGCACAAATGAACGGTCCGATAAGATCTACAGCAATCACCTCCTGCCAATCTTTGACCGTTTTTTCGGAAAACGGCTTGTCAGTGACTATCCCTGCATTATTAATAAGAACATCTACTCTACCGAATCTCTCCACTGTTGCCGTAACCATTTTTTCTACCTGATCTTCCGCCGAAACGTCAGCTTGATAAATTAAAGTATGACCACCCAACGATTCGATCTGCTTTGCAACTTCTTCCGCTTTTTCTTTCTCCTTAAAAAAGTTAACGACGACATTAGCGCCTTCTTTACCAAATTCAACAGCGATAGCCCTCCCTATCCCCCGGCTTCCACCCGTCACGATAACCGTTTTATTTTGAAATCGCTTTGTTTTCATGGGTTAATTATAACACGCGAGCGCAGATAAAAGCCCCCGAAACCAAACAAAAAAACAACCCCGAAACCCCGATGGGAGTCGGTCTTAGCTCGATAAAAACGGCCTTGATTGTTGCTGAAAATAATAAGATTCGAAATAATGAAATTATTTACAGCAGTTCGTCTCTCCCTTTTATCTTCAGATGCCGATATGCCGCCGGAAGGACGATGCGACCGGAGGATGAGCGTTGCAAAAAACCAAGCATCATGAGGTACGGCTCGTAGATATCCTCTATCGCGCCGCGGTCTTCGGAAAGTGCTGCCGCGAGCGTGTTGATGCCGACCGGCCCGCCGTTGAATTTTTCGATAATGGTAAGGAGCAGCCGCCGATCCTGCGGCTCAAGCCCCATTTCATCGATTTCGAGCATTTCAAGTGTGCTGCGCACCGCCGCTTCATCAATGATATCTTTACTGTTCACTTCGGCGAAATCACGCGCGCGGCGCAAAAGCCGATTCGCAATACGCGGCGTGCCGCGCGATGCCCGCGAGAGAATAGCAATCGCCTCGGGCGATACCGTAACATTCAATATCTTTGCGGAACGATTGATGATTTTCGTGATGTCGGCGGCATCATAATAATTCAAACGCAAGGTCGCACCGAAACGGGAACGTAATGGTTGAGATAATAAGTTCTCGCGGGTGGTTGCCGCGATCAAGGTAAACGGCGGGAGATCCAAGCTGAGCGTTCGTGCGGACGGTCCCTTGCCGACGACGAGATGAAGTTTCCGTGCCTCCATCGCTGGATAGAGTACCTCCTCGATCATCGGATTGATGCGATGCGCTTCATCGATAAATAAAATTTCGCCGGGCGTTAGATTCGTAAGCACCGCCGCAAGATCACCTGACTTTTCGAGAGCGGGTCCCGACGTCGTTTTGATCATGCCACCGAGCTCACGTGCAACAAGATAAGCAAGCGTCGTCTTACCGAGTCCCGCGGGTCCGGAAAAGAGAAGATGGTCCGAAACTTCCTTTCTCTTCTTCGCCGCCGCAAGGATAACTTTCAGACTATCCTTTATCTTTTCCTGACCAACGTAATCATCCCATCGCTCCGGCCGGAGGGTCAGATCAATGGCGCGATCTTCGTTATTGGAATTTTGGCTCGATTTTGGCATAGGATTTCGTTTTAGCGTAACTTATTCTGGCGGTTTTCGTTTTCTCTCTTGCAGCGGCAGAACCGTGTGCTCTTTTTTTTGAAATCTGCCTGCCCGAGTGCTTCAAAATCGACTGCTTTAGGGTACTTGACAAGAAAATTATCATATGCTAACATAGCACCTGTAATCAAAATTCAGTCAAGGTAGTTGTTTCACATCTGGGGGTGAGAATTATCTCTAAATCCCAGGACGGATCGGTTTCGGCTGGTCCCATCCTTTGAGTAATTCTAACCTCTTTCATCTTTTGATGAAAGAGTTTCCATCCTTTCCTTTCAACGAGGGACTTTGCCCCCAGGTTTGAGACCGATACCAGTCTCAATATCTTTTAAAACTAAACAGGAGTCGAAAGTCGGCACGCCGACCAATCCCCCTAAAAAATAGTGGGCTTTTTTATTTTTATGCCCGTGTGGAGCTGACGGGATTCGCACCCGCTTTTCCGGTTTGGCAAAAACAGCGTCCTAGCTATATGAACGACAGCCCCATCATACACGAGCTTGGGTAGTATAATAAAAAGATCATTAAAACTATCTAAAATCTTGCAAAACAAAAATGGCAACTCAAGGTTGCCATTTTTGCGCCAAACCAGATTTTCGTCCACGGCGACATGGATGCCGTTTTCAGTCCAATATTACAACTCGCAAAACAGAAGTCAAATCCGATTTAATAAATTTTTAACAACCGACTGATCGATGATTATGTGGCCTCTTTGTCTTTCTTAATCATATACCAGTGATAGAGATAAAGCGGGACGCCGACAATGATCATGGCGAGCGCATCCGCAGCGGTACTTTCACGCTGGCTCTTTGTCTGTTCATCCTGATATGCCTGTAGTTCTGCGTTTGTTGGACTAGCAGGAACCGCCGAAGACGGCTCTGTTCCGGCGGCCATCGGCGCGGTTGGATAGGCATAATATTGGTCCGCACCAGTGAAAATAAATGCCTTGAGACCGAGATTCACGAGCTGAACACAACCGATCACCACAAGCACAAGCCCGATTAAGGAAAAAAGATAAAGGTAGATTTTGCGGACGAGAGTCATGGTGGTTGATTTATGATTCAGGAATCAGGATTCAAGAATAAATTATTCATAAATCCCAAATCATGATTCTTAAGTCTTACTTATTCGTGTTCTGAGTTTATTTTTCCCCGCAAGGTTCGGAGTTCGTGGAGAGCTTTTTTTGCCTCACCCGGCTTAAACGGTTTTGAATGCCACAGGTAATCGTTTTCCATAAAATCGACACCCTTACCCGGGATCGTATGCGCAATAATCACGGTTGGCATCTCGTGGATCGCCTGCGCCTCAGCAACCGCCGCCGCGATCTCCTCAAAATTATGGCCGTCGATTTCCAGCACGTGCCAATTGAACGATCTATATTTCTCGGCAAACGGCTCGAGAGGCATGATATTTTCCGTAAATCCGTCGATCTGGATATGGTTCCTGTCGACGACAACCGTGAGATTCGACAGCTTATTCTTGCCGGCAAACATGACAGCCTCCCATGTATTTCCTTCCTGATGTTCCCCGTCGGAGGTAAGGCAATAGGTCCGCCATTTCTTTTCGCTCAACCGCGCGGCAAGCGCGATGCCGATTGCCTGCGAGATGCCCGAACCCAAGGGTCCCGACGTCGTTTCGATACCCGGAAGAACGCCGCGATGAGGATGGCCCTGCAAGCGGGTACCCATCTGGCGCAACGTCTTCAATTCTTCAACGGGAAAATAACCAGCGTGCGCCAACGCCGCATATTGCACCGGGCAGATATGGCCATTCGAAAGTACAAGACGATCGCGATCCGGCCAATCGGGATGTAATGGATCATGCCGAAGAATATGGAAGTACATCGCAGCGAAAACATCTGCCATATCAAGCGGTCCCGCGATGTGGCCGGAGCCCGCACGCGATACCATTTCGATCACATCCTGCCGCAGGCGGTTCGCAATGAACTCAAGGTGTTTTAATTTTTTGTCGGTAAGAGGTTCCATAGGTAAGTTAAAAGTTTATAAAGTTATAAAGTCCATAAAGCGCAATCTTACTTTAAAAACTTTATAACTTGATGAACCTTACACGCTTTTCAGTTCTTCGTACGCCCTCTTCGGGTCCTTGCTTCCGAAAATGTAACTTGCGGAAACGAGAATATCAGCGCCAGCATTTTTCGCCCATCGCGCCGTTTCGGGCGTAATGCCGCCATCGACTTCAATTATAGCACGCGGAAGCGCATACTTGAGCCATCTTACTTTCAGAAGCGCGAGCGGGAGAAATTTCTGTCCTGCGAGGCCAGGATTTACGCAGAGAACCTGGAAACGGGAGGTTTCATGGAGATACGGCGTAAGATCTTCCGGCGGCGTTTCAGGGTTGGAAGACAACATGAATTCGACGTGAGCCGCATTGCACTGGGCCGCGATCGCACGAAATGAATCCTGATCAATCGCCTCGACGGGGATAATAAAGCGCTTTGCGCCCGCCGCAAGCCATGGTGCAATCCACACTTCAGGATGTTCAACCATGAGATGAACCTCGAACAAAAACGGCGAGTGGAGCGCCGCCCATTCCTCGGGATCACTCCACGTTTTATGGAACGTGAACATGCCATCCGCAACATCAATATGGACAAGTTCGTTCTTTTTTAAAAATGTCTTTAAAACGCCGAATTTTTCCTCGGCGTCGCGTTTCGTTGCGCAATTAAGAACGGGTGTGATGTGCATGGCGATGATCGAACCGAAAACATCTCAGACGTTTTCCAAATGCCCGGATTCAATGTCTGCTATTTTTTGGAGACGGCGGGCATAACGCTCCTCTTTCGCAAACGGCGTCGAGAGGAAAACCTTGACGATGTTTTTTACCGAGGCGTCATCCATAAAATCCGCCGCAAAACAGACTACGTTCGCATCGTCATCATGGCGCGCTTGATAGGCGTGATCCGGCGACATGGGAAGCACGGCACGAACTTTGGGAAATTTATTCGCGACGATATCCACACCGAACCCTGAACGGCAGGCAAGGACGCCGCGGCTCTGATCGGGTGCACGGCTCACTCTCTCGGCTACTGCGGCGGCAAACTCAGGATAATCATCACCGTCAACATGCTCGGACGCGCCGCAATCCACGACATCATAGCCGTCGTTCTTTAAAACACCCTTTAAGGATTCTTTAAGGTTGAATCCGCCGTGATCGGCACCGATATAGATGGTCATAAAAAGATAGCGACTAGGGATTAGCGACTAGGGATTAGCGCAGCGATTTTCTCGACGTGTTTCATGAGTGTTGAAACGTATCCGAACTCGTTGTCGTACCACGAAAGCACTTTTACGAGATCGCCGTCGATCACCTTCGTGAGATCCAAAGGAACGATCGCGCCGTATGGCTCGCCCACGATATCCGACGACACAAGCTGGTCGGTCGTCACTTTGAGTATTCCCTGCCAGCGCGGTGAAGCGGCCGCATCGGTTAAGATTTTATTTATTTCCTCGACACTCGTTTTCCGTTTCGCAAGGAATGTTATGTCAGAAATCGAACCCGTGATATTCGGTACGCGAAATGAAACGCCGTCAAACTTGCCCACGAGTTCAGGAATTGCCCGCGCAACCGAGATCGCAGCGCCAGTCGTTTCGGGAACCGTGTTATGTGCCGCCGCGCGGCCCTTGCGATAATCGTGGCCACCGCGGATCGGGCCGTCCACGATACTCTGTGTTGCCGTATAGGCATGAACCGTTGAAAGCGTTGCCTTTATGATGCCGGGATTTTCAGACAAAACCTGGATCACCGGCGACGCGGAATTTGTCGTGCACGAGCCGTTCGAGGTGATAGGACATGTTGCAAATTGGTCCTCGTTCACACCGACCAGCACCGTGCGGCCATTGGTACCATCGTCGTCTTTCGCCGGTGCCGTTATCACGACACGCTTTGCGCCCGCCACAAGATGCACGTTCGATTTTTCATAAGAGTCGAAAAGTCCTGTCGATTCGACGACGATGTCGATATTCAAATCCTTCCATGGAAGCTGAGTCGGATCTTTTATCTGCAGGAACTTCACCGCCGCCCCATCAATTGCGAGCGTCCCGGCAGCGACATCCGCTTTGACCTCTTTTGCATAGCGCCCATAGACCGTGTCATATTTTAAGAGATAGGCGAGATTCTCGACATCCCCTAAATCGTTGATCGCCACGATCTCGATGTCTGGCGACTCGAAAGCCGCCTTAAAAAACAATCTACCGATCCGTCCAAAACCATTGATTGCGATGCGTGCTTTTGCCATGAGTTTGATAAGAAATATTTTCCTTCATTATACAACCTACCGGGAGAAAACCAAATCACTCTTACTTGCTAACTTATAGAAATTAGCAAGTAGCTACGTGCGTTGATTTTCAGGACAAGCAAAGCTAAACTATTCTCAATTCGGCGGGATTGGTATAGTGGCAATACGCGACCTTCCTCCATCCTCCGTAGCAGTGCGGGCGTAGTACAGTGGTAGTACGATAGCTTCCCAAGCTATAGACGAGGGTCCGATTCCCTTCGCCCGCTCCAGTTTTAGACAAAGTTCATTTTCAGAAAAAT